>DAOUIB010000146.1:0-3678 GCA_034428275.1 Anaerolineae bacterium | reverse complement strand
CATTCGAGCCACAGGGGCGGGTTTGCCGGACTGTACATCATCTGCGGTCCGCCATGAATATGCACGATCAGGGGGCGCTGCATCCCCTCTTCGTGGCCGGGAGGGAGCATCAGCCAGCCCTGAAGGGCCGACCCGTCGTCAGCGCTGTAGCGTTGTTCGCGGGCCGTCTGCACGTGGACCTCTTCAAGCAGGTCGGCGTTGGGTCGGCACAGGTTGCGCAGCGAAGCGCTGCCTGCGTCCAGCCACTGCAGGGCCGACGGGTCTTGCGGAGTGCTGACCGCGCAGGCGACGGCGCCGTCGGATGCCAGATCGTAATCGAGGACCTCGAGCGTGGCGTCAAAAAGCGCCTCCGGCTCGTCACCGGGTCGCAGGCGCCAGAGAAGGCGCGATCCGTCGCTGGCCGCGCTGAAGACTATCGACCTGCCGTCCTGGCTCCAGCGCAGGCTGCCTTCATCGACCTGGCGATCGAAGACCCCGGTAAGCGCCTGGACCTCACCGCCCTGGGCCGACACGAGGGCGAGACGGAACAGACGCTCCGGCCGGCGGCTGGTCGGTTTGAGGAGAAAGGCGACCTGATCGCCGACGGGCGCGGGCGCTGCATCGGCGCAATTGAACTCGTCGCCCGTCAGGCGTTGCTCGGCGCCGTCTTCGACGTCAATGCGATACAGGCTGGTCCAGCGCCGCGGCTCGGGACGTTCGGGGTGCGCGCTGCGGATGCACAGCAGGTGTACCCCGTCCGCCGACCAGGCGGGCGAACTGTAGTCGGTGGCAAGGTTCGTCAGGCGACGGGCCTTGCAGCCGGCATCGTCTTCATCGCCGACTTCCAGGACGTAGATCTGGGCGTGACGGCCGTCGCGGAAGGTCGTTCCTTCCCTGTAGGGGAGGTGGCGGATGACCCGCGGGTCGTGGCTCAGCTCTTCGCGCTGCGCGTCACGTTCCCTCGCGTGGCGCGCAGCCAGTTCATCCGCTGCATCCGCTTCGCGTTCTCCCCGGTCTTCACGCAGTCGCTCATCTTCGTTGCAGAGCGCAAGAAAGGCGATACGCCGCCCGTCCGGCGACCACACAGGCTGGCTGACGCCGCGGGGCATATCGGTCAGCTGACGCGCCTCGCCGCCCGGGGCCGCGACTGGCAAGAGGTAGAGCTGGGCGCTGCCGCTGCGCGTCGAAACGAAGGACAGCGACCTGCCGTCCGGCGACCAGCGCGGACTGCTGTCGGCGCCGGCGCGCGTCAACCGGACGCAGGTTGCGCCGTCGCGGGACGACAGCCAGATATCGCGACGATAGTCGTTGCTGAATTCCCGGGCCTGCTGTCGCACCCAGGCCACGAAACGGCCATCCGGGCTGATACGCGGCTCTTCAACCATGACGAGGCGAAACAGGTCTTCAGCAGTGACCGGGCGCTTGTTTTCGGGCATGGCAGGTCCCCGTCCGACGCTCGCGGCAGTATAGCAGAGTCTTGCGAGTCGCCGCCGCTTGCGCCAGAGTCGGCGCAGCCGGGGAGACTGAACCATGCGAATGATCGACATTCTGGAACGCAAACGTGATGGCGCCGAACTGACGAAGGACGAAATCGCCTGGGTCATTGAAGGCTACACGGCTGGCAAGTTGCCCGATTACCAGATGTCGGCCCTGTTGATGGCCATTTTGCTGCGTGGCATGACCCGCGCGGAGATTTCGCAGCTGACCCAGGCCATGGTCCGTTCCGGGGTGGAGTTGCGTTTGCGAGACATGTTGGGAAGCTATGCGGTGGACAAGCATTCGTCCGGCGGGGTCGGCGACAAGACCTCACTGGTGGTGTTGCCAATGGTGGCCGCGTGTGGCGTAGCGGTGGCCAAGATGAGCGGTCGCGCGCTGGGTTATACAGGCGGCACGCTGGACAAACTCGAGTCTGTCGCGGGATTCAACGTCACTTTGGCGACGGAGCGGTTTGCCCGCCAGGCGCGTGAAGTGGGCCTGGTGATCGCCGGGCAAAGCGAGGAACTTGCGCCGGCGGACGGACTGATTTACGCCCTGCGCGATGTCACGGCCACGGTGCCGAGCATTCCGCTCATCGCCAGCAGCATCATGAGCAAGAAAATCGCCGCCGGCGCCGACGGCATCGTGCTGGACGTCAAGGTGGGCGAGGGCGCTTTCATGACCGAAGCGGACCAGGGACGTGAACTGGCGCAACAGATGGTGCGCATCGGCGAGGATGCCGGGCGGGATGTCATCGCCGTGATTTCCAACATGAATCAACCGCTGGGGGGAGCCGTGGGCAACGCCCTCGAGGTGCAGGAGGCGCTGGACACACTGCGCGGGGGCGGGCCGAAGGACCTTCGCGAGCACTGCCTGATCATCGCCGGCCACATGCTGAGTCTGGCGGGGCAGGGGGAGCGTTGGGACGATCCCGGCGAGGCACGGGAAGCGCTGGTCGAAAGCCTGAAATCCGGCGCTGCCTTGCGGCGATTTCGGGACATGGTGATCGCCCAGGACGGTGACGTTGGCATGGTGGACGAGCCCGAAGGCCTGCCAAGGGCCCGTCTCGTCGAGACCCTCGCTGCCGCCGGGGCAGGCGTTGTGCAGGCAGTGCCGGCGCGCGGCGTGATTCACGCCGCCTTCGCCCTCGGCATCGGCCGCGAAGCGAAGGGCGACGAGCTGGACCACGCCACCGGTCTGTGGGTACACGTCAAGGTGGGTCAACGCGTGGCCGCCGGCGACCCGCTGGTGACGATTCACGCCAACAGCGAGGAGAGCCTCATGCGCTGTCGCGAGGAACTGGAAGGCCTCTTCCCGCTGGTGGAGGAAGACGTCGCGCCGTTGCCGCTGGTGCTGGACGAGATCCACGGACGACGGCAGAAACGGGGCCCCCAACCGGTCTGAGCCATCAGGATGGACAGGCGTTGGCGAGGTGTTCCTCAAAGTTGCGCGCAAAATTGTGGTAGCCACTGCCGTCGCAGGCGGCCCGGAAGAAAAGTGAGTCGCCTTCGGCCGGATAAATTGCGGCGTGGATGGCGGACAGGCCCGGGCTGGCGATGGGCCCCGGCGGCAGCCCGCCATGGAGATAGGTGTTCCAGGGCGAGTCCACCGAGCGGTAGTGCGCCTGGGTGATCTGCGGCCACCAGGTCCCCGCTTGCGGCGCCAGACCGTATTGCACGGTGGGGTCGGCTTCCAGTTTCATGCCGATCGCCAGGCGGCGTCGATAGACGCCGGCGATGCGCGCGTCCTCGTCCTCATGCAGCGATTCACGCTCGACGATCGATGCCAGGGTCAGCACTTCATGCAGGGTGAAGCCCTGGGCGGCCGCGTCGGCAAGCATCAGTGGCGTCACTCGTACGAGCAATTGCTGGATCAACGCCTGGCGCAGCCCGAGCGCCGTCAGATTGGGCGGCAATCTGTAATCGTCCGGGAAGAGGTAGCCCTCCAGCGAAGCTCCTGGAGGGAGGCCGGTCAGGGCAGCCTGCTCCGGGTCGAGCCAGGCGTTGGGGCCCGCCAGTTGCAGAAACTCCGCGCCGCTGAATCCCAGACGGTTGTGGCTGTCGATGGCCGCAGCGATCTGCTCCACCCGCCAGCCCGGGAAGATGCGCAGGCGCAGGGCGGCGCCCCAGGCATCGGCCAGTTGCTGCGCGATGGCGGGAATGGTCTGGGCCTGGTTTAGGAAGTAAACGCCCGCCCGCAACTGCACGTCAAGGCCGTTGGCGA
>DAOUIB010000145.1:0-5323 GCA_034428275.1 Anaerolineae bacterium | reverse complement strand
CGGCGCAGGAATTGCGCCACCGCCACGCTGAAGTGCTTCATGCGCTGGTGGCGGAGGGCGCGCAGCGCGAAATCGCGCAGGGTGAAGTGGATGCCCTTGTCGCTGAATTTGAGGGCCTGTGCGGCGCGCTTGCCGTCGTCGCCGAACTGACGCCGCGCGTCCACGACCAGGTTCTGGCGCTGGGCGAACGCCTCAGCAGCCGGGTGATCGCCACGGCCCTCTGTGCGCTCGGCGTTCCGGCGCAGCAATACGACGCGACCCACCTGATCGTCACCGACGACCATCACCAAAACGCCAACGTTGAATTCAAGCGCACCCAGGTCTGCATGGACCGCGTGTTGCTGCCGGCGCTGGAGCGGGGGGAGTTGCCGGTCATCACGGGCTTTATCGGGCGCACGCCGGAGGGCGCGACCACCACACTTGGACGGGGTGGCAGCGACTACAGCGCCGCCTTGATTGCGGCGGCCTGTCACTGCAACGAACTGGTCATCTGGACGGACGTGGACGGCGTGATGACCACCGACCCGCGCATCGACCGGCGCGCCCGCGTTTTGTCGCAGGTGTCCTATCAGGAAGTTGGGGAACTGGCCTTCTACGGCGCGAAAGTGCTGCACCCGCGGACTGTGCAGCCGGTGCAGGAACGCAACATCCCGCTGCGCGTGCGCAACACCTTCAACCCGATGCAAGAAGGTACCCTGATCACCTCACAAAGCGCGCCCGGCGCGACGGTAATCAAGGCCGTGACCAGCGTGCCGCAGGTCGGGCTGTTGACTGTGTCAGGCAGCGGCATGATGGGCGTGCCGGGCATCGCCGGCCGGGCCTTCCTGGCCACGGCGCGGGTCGGGGCCAACATTCTGATGATTTCGCAGGCCTCCTCCGAGCAGAGCTTCTGCTTCGTGGTGCTGGACGACCGGGCCCACGCCGTTCAGGACGCCCTGCAGAGCGAATTCACGGGCGAGATCGAGCATCGGCTTATTGAGCACGTGGAGCTGCTGGAGGACGTCGTGATCCTGACAGTGGTCGGATCCGGCATGCGCGGCACGCCGGGCATCGCCGGACGGGTATTCACGACCATGGGCGCGCAGGCGATCAACGTGGTTGCCATCGCCCAGGGCGCTTCGGAATGCAGCATCTCCTTTGTGGTGGATGAAGCGAATCACGAAAAGGCGGTCATCGCCCTGCACGAACTGGCGCTGGAGCCGGTTTTGGCGAAATAGTGTTGTTTCATCGCGGCCAGACGGCCAGCAGCGCCGGGACCGGGTCCAGCGAGGGCAGGAGCAAGGGCTCGTCGGCATGGACGTAGAACATGGTGGAGCCGCCGCCATCCAGATTCAGCGCGCTGCCGATCTCGAGATCGGAAGAGGCCAGCCAGGCGGCCATTCCGGCCAGTGAGGGGCCCAGGAGTGGCGTAGCCAACAGGAGAACGCGGCCGCCGCGGTCCAGCGCCACGACGCTGCGCCGCGCCGGGGCTCCGCTGCGCCGGTAGGCAGATTGCCCGGCCTGGACCAGCATGGGGAAGCCCTGCACCGCCTGCCGGAGATTGCCTGAACGCCAGGGCCGCAGCGAATAGGACTGAAGAACGGGCAACCCGTCCTGCAGCAGGAAGGTGCCGCCGCGGGTCAGCCATGGCTGACCGTGGGATATGCCGTCAGCGACCAGCAGGCCGGTGACGCGCAAGTCGCGGTCAAAGAAATTGGCGTTGATGAAAGCGGCGACGCCAGGCAGGGCATCCAGCCAGGCCTCGAGGGACCTCGCCTCGCCCGGCACATAGTGCGCGCGCAACTGAAACAGGCGGGGGTCGACGCGCAGGGCGACGGCCTGGCCGAAGAGAGAGCCGGTCGCCATTGAGCGTTGCAGTTCCAGGCCCGGGGCCAGCTCCTGCCAGCCGTTTGGCGATGGAGCGGTCGCCGTTGATTCAATGGCCGTTTGCGTTGGTCGGGCGGGATTAAGAGTCAGGACCGCATCGCGCACCTGACAGGCGCAGAGCAGCAGGGCGAGCAAGGCAAGGGCGCCGCCCGCCCGGGCTGCTGCGGAAACTTGCCCGCCTGCGGGCCGCATGGTAGACTGCCGCCAGTGTTTGCGGGGCGCGTAGCTCAGCTGGTTAGAGCGCACGGTTCACATCCGTGAGGTCAGGGGTTCGAGTCCCTTCGCGCCCACAACCCCGATGCGCTGCAATTCTCTTTCAATTCGGTTCAAAGTAGTCCGCGTCAAGTGCGTAGGTGGAAAAGTGTTGTTCCGCCCGAACGCCGAGACCGTGCTCGATCATCAGCGCAGCCAGTTGCTTGCCATCCAGCAATTGCAGGTCATGATCGCCGCCCGGCCCGCTGGCCGTCAGAATGTCACCGGCAAAACGCGCGCTGGAAATCAGGATTCCCTTGCAACCGTCCTGGCCAGGCACCTTAAGGCCGCTGGCATGCAGCGCGCGCCAGTCCAGCAGGAGCAGGGGGTCGAGACAGAGCGCCAGGAATCCTGGCGTGGGTTCCCCCGTCACGCGACTCTGGATGATGCCGGCAAAACCCTGCTCATTGCGTTGCTGCACGACGATGCGCTCGCGCTCTCCGTCCAGCCGGCCAAAGTTCAGCGCCAGCAACAGCTCAAGCACGGTGCCTTCAAAGACTTCCGGCAGCGCGCCGGTCAGGCGCAGCAACAGGTCGTCGTCAAACTGGCTGCGCATACGGGTCAGCACCATTTGCAGGACCTGGCGCAACTGTTGCCGGGGCGAATACAGGGCGCTGCCCGACTGGCGATCCTGCAGCATCTGCAGGTCTTCTTCATCCCAGATGGGCAGGGGGCGGCGAGCGCTCGGGCTGCGGGCAGACTTCAGGGCCGGCCGTGAGAAGGCGGCGAAGGAGGGATAGCGCAACAGGTACTTCTTGTCGATCGGCCCGCTTGTGCTGGCCAGCACGCGGCGCCCTTCGTCCGTGATGCGAAACCGCCCCCGTCCGGCGCTTTCCAGCAGACCGGCCCGCTTAAGGCTGGTGTTGGCCCAGTTCATGCGGCTGCGCAGACGGGTTTGCGCGCCGCCGGCGGTCAACTCGTTCCGTTCGCGTCGCGCCAGGCGAAACTCGCGCGCCAGATACTCTTCTGCTTCCCGCAGGGTGTGGCTTTCGCCATCCGCGGCGAGGTCGAGCAATGGTTGAATGAAGGCATCAAGTTTCGGGACTGGCACAGGCGCCTCACAAGGAATATCGCGCCGATTATAGCGGGTGCGTCGGGCACTGTCATTCAGGCGAAGGCCGGCACACGTCGTTCGCGGAAGGCGATCCAGGCGGTCCAGGGCGCCATCAGGGCCAGCAGGGCGGCAGCCAGCAGCAAGATGCTGGAGATCGACCAGCCATTGCTGATGAAGGCATAGGCCAGCAGCGGGCCCAGCGCGCTGCCGCTGTCGGCGACGGTGGTGAACCAGCCCAGGACGCGTGGGCGCCGCCGGGGCGGGACCAGGTCGCCCACCAACGCGGTGGACTGCGTTTGCAGGATGCTGTTGGTGATTGCCCCGGGCAGGATGCCCGCGATGACCAACAGGCCCTCCGCCCCTGCGGCAACAACGAGCGTGGCGCTGCCCAGCAGCAGGGAGAAGACGATCATGCGCCAGCGATCGCCCAGGCGGTCGGAAATCTTCCCGGTAAGCGGGGAGGTCACCATGCTGAGTACGTGCTTGCCGGCGAAGGCGGCCCCGCTAAGGGTGGTCAGCGGGAGCAAGAGGGAACCGACCCTCATTGACTGGCCGACTTTTTCCATGAGCAGCAAGGTCAGGGTCGTGCTGATGAACCCCAGGTAGACCATCCAGTTTAGCGCCATGAGCAGCATGGCGGTGATGAGCGGCAACCAGCGAACGCGCCAGGTGTCATCAGCCGGACGGGCGGCGGCCTCCAGGGACGGCGCCAACTGCGCCCGGTTTGAGGTCTCGGGCAGCTTCCACAGCCACAGCAGCCAGGCGAGCAGGCCCAGCAGGGCGCAAACAATGAATGTCCCGTCGTATCCAAGCCAGTCGTTGAGCAGGCCGCCGACCAGGGAGCCGCCCGCGAAACCGGCGAAAATCCACAGGTGAAAGCGACCCGACAGGTTGCCCCGCGACTCGGCCGGCGCCACGTCCAGCAGGGCCGCGGAGCCCGCGATCCACAGACCGACCCAGGAGACTCCCCAGAGCATGCGACCGATCAGCAGCGGCCAGAAACCCGCCAGCAAATAACATAAGGAAGACAGGACGCCGATCAATTGGGCGGCTAGCAGCACGCGACGCCGCGGCAGCCGCTCGATCAGCAGACCGGCCGGCCCGTTGAGCGGAATGCGCACCAGTCGATTGGCCGCGAGCATCAGGCCGACCTGGCCGAGCAGGATCCCCGCCTTTTCCATGTTGACCGGCAGCACGATATACATCGCCGTGTCGCTGAAGAGGGCCAGAAAAATGCCGACGCCGAGGATCAGCGCCACGGCTTGCGGCGTCACCTGGCTTGCGTCACTTGTCTTGTGGGAATCAGGTTTGACTGACGTGCGGCCGCCTGGTGACTTCACTTCCAGGACAACGCGAGTTCGCTGCGAGGATCAAAGAAGTGGGCGCGGGTCATGTCAAAGCTCAGTCGCACGCGGTCGCCGGCGCGCGACTTGCGTTTGGGGTCCGCCAGCAGCAGGAAATGCTGCGTGCCGACGATGATGTCCAGCAGGTCGTCGCGGCCCAGCGGCTCGACCACAAACACCTCGCCGCTGACCGGCCCGTTGTCATCCAGACTGATGTCTTCGGGCCGAATGCCAAAGGTCACCGCGCCATCCGCGGCCGCGGCCGCGGCGGCGAATTCCGGGGACAGGTCCAGTTCAAGGGACTCGCTGCGCAACTGCAGCGTTCCATTATCCTGCGCGAATTCGATATCCAGGAAATTCATGGGCGGATTGCCGACGAATCCGGCGATGAATTTGGTTGGCGGACGCTCGTAGAGGTCGTCGGGTGTGGCGAAGGCCTGCAGCCGGCCCAGGTTCATGACGGCGATGCGGTCCGCCATGGTGAGGGCTTCCACCTGGTCGTGGGTGACGTAGATGGCCGTGATGCCGAGTCGCTTCTGCAGCGAACGAATCTCGCCGCGCATGGTCAGACGCAGACGCGCGTCCAGGTTGGACAGCGGCTCGTCGAAGAGCAGGATGTCGGGTTCCTTGACCAGCGCCCGTCCCAGGGCGACGCGCTGTTGCTGTCCGCCCGAAAGCTGAGCGGGCCGCCGGTCCAGCAAATGGGCGATGCCCATGGTTTCGGCCGCGGCCTCCACGCGCCTTTGTTGTTCCTGACGCGGCACCTTCTTCAGCTTCAGGGGGTAGGCGATGTTGCCGAATACCGTCA
>DAOUIB010000144.1:0-2057 GCA_034428275.1 Anaerolineae bacterium | reverse complement strand
AACGAAGTCTTCCGGCAGGTTCATGGCGCGCGCTCCGCCGCCATGGCCTGGCGCAGCGCCCGCACCGGCAGGGCCTCGCCCATATCGCCCTGGCGGCCCGTATTCCAGGTGATGACCAGTTCGCGCCGCGCGCGCGTGATGCCGACGTAGAGCAGGCGCAGTCGTTCCGCCGCCAGCAGCGCGCGGGCGCCGCGCGTCGCCTCGCCCTCACGGTAAGCCGCGCCCCTGGTGAACGCCTCCAGCTGGGCCAGGGCTTCGGCCTCCAGATTCAGGTTGTCGCGGATGAACCAGCGCTCCGCGAAATACTGGTCGCCCTCCATGGCCGAGGGAAAGTCATAAGTGTTGGCGGACATGAGGTAGACGCGGTCCCATTCCAGGCCCTTGGCCTTGTGCAACGTGGTCACCACCACCTTGCCACGGTATTGCTCCGGGTCGAAGCCGCTGTCCTCCTCGCCCATGGCCAGAAAGCGGCGTCGACCGGCGGCGATCTGGCGCAACTCTGAAGTGAATTCCGGCAGGCGGGCGTCGGGATACAACTCTGCGAACTGCCGCAGATGCACGGCCAGGCTCCAGACCATGGCGATTTCCGCCTCGGAGCGGAAGAGATCGCCGCCGACAGTCAGCAGCAACTGGTCGATCGGAAGGTCGGCCGCTTCCTGCCAGCGCCGCAGCGTAGAGCGAAAATCGTCCAAGTGCTGCCGCAGGGCTGCGTCCGGTCCGCAGAAATCGTCCAGCCAGTCGTCGCCCGGCGCCGGCCACAAATAGTCTTCTGTCCGGCGCAGCCGGCGCAGTTCGCCGGTCAGACGCCGTATGCTGCGCCGCGCCTCTTCCCTGTCGCGCTCGTCACGCCGCCAGACGCGATAGACCTGTGACAGGTGGGCGCTGTGATGAGGGCTGGCCAGGTACTCCAGCGTGCGGTACAGGGAACCGGCCACGGCCCGGGTGCCGTCGGTCGAACTCAGGTTCTCCCGATAGGGCAGGCCCGCCGCGCGCAACTGCTCCACAAGTTTGCTGCCGCTGGAATTGGTCGGCAGCAAGGCGGCGACCGTGGCGTCGGGGTTCTGCGGCAGCCAGTGACTCAGGGAGCGCAGCACAAGCGAGCGTTCTTCATCGGCAGTGAGCGCTTCATCATGGAGATGCGGGTAGCCCTCCACGTCGCCGGGGTTCGCCTGGGCATCGCCTGGCGGCGCCGGCTCAATGTATGGCGGTTCCAGAGGCCGCCGCCGGCGCACTTCCGTCTGCGGGTGCTGCAGGGACCAGTCGATCAGGCCGTTGGCCAGATGGAAGATGGCCGGCGCGCTGCGTCCGCTCTCCGGCATGTCATACGAGGCGACGTCGGCTTCTTCCAGAAAGTCGCGCAGAAAGTTGGGGCTGGCGGTGGTGAAGGACTCGTTGATCGCCTGGTTGGGGTCGCCGACGCGCGACCAGTTGCCCTGCGGGCCGGCCAACAGACGCAAAATGCGCTCCTGCAGCAGGCTGCTGTCCTGGGCCTCGTCCTCAAGAATCCAGGGCCAGCGCCGCTGCAAACGCGCCAGATAGTCCGCGTCACTCTTCAGGACGCGCAGGGCCAGGCGAATCAGATCGCTGAAGTCGACGCCGCCCCGGTAGCGCAAGCCGCTTTCGTAGCTTTCGAAAATGGCCTGGAAAGCGTCGGCCAGGGGCAGTGACATGCCCCGTCCCTGTATCAGGGCATGCAGCGCATCGGCGTCCAGTTCCTCGTCTTTCGCCTGGCGGATGTAACGCCCCGCGACGTCGCGCAGCAACTCCGGCCAGTTCTGCTGTAACACCCTGCGATTCTGCAGAAAGGACTCGCCCAGCCAGTCTTTCGCAGCATCAGGGTTGCCGCGCAGCCAGCCATCCACGGCTTCCTGCAAAATGTCGCCGGCTTCACGACCTTCGATGACGCGGAAATCCTCGGCCAGGCCCGCCAGCCCCGGTCGTTCCTTCACGATGTCGTTCGCCAGGCCATGCAGGGTGCGCACACGAAAGCCCACCAGCCCGGGCAGGAGGTCGCTGCTGTCCTGCAGTTCCTGCGTCAGCCGCGCGGCAAAGTTGTT
>DAOUIB010000143.1:0-13085 GCA_034428275.1 Anaerolineae bacterium | reverse complement strand
CACCACCAGCAGGTGATGGCTGTCGTGCGCCACCGTGCTGGCCACCGCGCAGGGCAGCCTGAAGCCGAAGCCGCTGACAAAGCCGTTGACGACCTCGCCGGTGGCCCGGTGGCGTTCCACCAGCGCCGCGCGCAGGACGTCGTTTTCCCGGTCCGGCTGCACCACGTGGTCTATAACCCGCAACTGACGCCGCAGATGAGTCGTGGGCGCCTGGTTCTCCGTGACGCCGATGACGTTGGCGCGGACCTCGCCCGTCGCCTGCGCGACGCGCAATTCGAAGTCCGCCGCTGTGAGGTCGCGCGCCAGATGCAGGGAGTCGCGGAAACGTCCTTCGTGCTGCCAGGGCGGCAGGTCCAGCAGAAGGTCGCCGTCCTGCGCCGCCAGTTCGCCGTTGACGATGACCGCAGCGGCGCGAAAGTCTTCCAGATTGTCGGCCAGCACGATGTCTGCATAACGCCCCGGCGCCAGGCAACCCAGGTCGCGGTCCACGGCGAAGTGCCGGGCCGTGTTGATCGTCATCAGTTGCAACGCCACCAGGGGATCGCAGCCCTCGTCAATGGCGTGGCGCAACACGCGGTCCATGTGACCTTCCTGCACCAGGGTGGCGGCGTGCACGTCGTCGGTGCAGAGAATGAATTGCTGCGGGTCCAGCCCCCTTTCGGTGATGGCCCTGATTTGCGCGGCCACGTCGTGCCAGGCGGAACCGTAACGGATCATCGTGCGCTGGCCGCGCCTGGCGCGCTCGATCGCCTCGCGCTCCCGCATCGTCTCGTGGTCGTCCGCCGGCCCTGCCGCCAGATAGCCGTGAAACTCGCGTTCCATCGCGGGGCTGGCGTAGTGCCCGCCGACCGTCTTGCCGCTGCGCATGGTGGCGGCGATCATGTCGCGCATGGCGCCGTCATTGGCGGCGACTGCCGGGAAGTTCATCACCTCGCCGAGGCCGATGATGCCCGGCCAGTGGATGGCCTGCGCCACGTCCTCCGCCGTGATCTGCGCGCCAGCGTTTTCCAGGCCCGGCGCGGATGGCACGCAGGACGGCATCTGGATGAACACGTTGATCGGCATGGCCGCGGCTTCCTCGACCATCATGCGCACGCCGTCGAGGCCGAATACATTGGCGATTTCGTGCGGGTCGGTGAAGATGGCCGTCGTGCCGCGCGGCAGCACGGCGCGCACGTATTCCGTAATGCTGCACATGCTGCTTTCCACGTGCATGTGGGCATCCGTCAGACCGGGCAGCATGCAGCGGCCGGCGGCCTCGATCACCCGGGTGTCCGGCCCGATGCAGTAGCCGGCGTCGGCCACGATGCAGGCGATTCGACCTGCGCGAACGGCAATGTCCATGCCTGGCAGCAACTCGCGGGTCAACACGTTGACCCAGCGTCCGCCCCGAACGACTAGCTCCGCCGGCGCGCGGCCGGTCGCCACGTCCACCAGTTGCGGCGCCACCTCATGCCATGGCTTGCGCGCGCGCATCGCTCACCTCCCCGCTTTGGGCGAGTATACCAGCGCGGCGGCCCCAGGGTTCTGCCACGCCCCGACGGGGGGTATACTGGGCGCCACGCCGCCGGGACACAGCGAGGCGCCATGTCCAGCTTCATGAGCAAGTTCATGATTCTCTTCGGCAAGCCGCAGGAGCCGGGAGAATTCGAGGACGTCTACAACGACTTCTTTTCGCTGGTGGAGAAAATGCCCAACATCAGCCGCCGCCAGGTGATCGACATCCTCGGCAGCCCGGTCGGCGAGACGCAACTCTTTCGCGTCCTGGAACTGTATTTCGACGACCGCGCCAAAATGGAGACCGCCCTCACCTCAAGCGCGGGGCAGAAGGCCGGCCAGGAGCTGGCGCGTTTGCCCGCCGGTTCCTTCGAAATGGTCTTCGCCGAAGTCTATGAAGAGGAGGGCGGAAGCACGCCGGGGGCGAGCTGAGCGCGGTTGACTTTCGTCCCGTTCACCGTTAAACGAGGAGGATTGCGACGTTCATGCAGCAACTGGTGGAGGCGATACAGGGCGGCGGCCTGAATCTGGGCCACGGCATTCTCAAGGTCGACCATATCCTTAACCATCAAATCGATCCGGGGCTGATGCGCGCCATCGGGCAGGAAATGGCGCGGCGTTTCCAATCGGCGTCCGTGGACCGCATTCTGACCTGCGAGGTCTCGGGTATCGCGCCGGCGCTGGCGACGGGGCTGGCGCTGAACGTACCGGTCGTTTACGCGCGTAAACACAAACCCATCACCATGTCCGGCCCCGTGTACCTGGAAACCGCCCCCAGCCATACGCGCGGCGGCGAGGTCACGCTCATGGTGGCGGCGGAGTTTCTGCACGCCGCCGAACGCGTACTGGTCATCGACGACTTTCTCGCCAGCGGGCTGACTACCCTGGCGATGCTGCGCATGGTGGTCAGCGCGCAGGCCACGGTGGCGGGCGTCGGCGTGGTCATCGAGAAGTCCTTCGAGCAGGGTCGGGCCTGCCTCTCCTCCTCAGGCTTCAGGGATGTCCCGGTGGAGGCCCTTGCCGTGGTCACCGGCATGCAGGATGGAAAGATCGTTCTGGCGCCATGACCGATGCGCGCGCCGGCGGCATCGCCATTCTGGATTTCGGCTCCCAGTACACGCAACTGATCGCCCGCCGCGTTCGTGAACTGGGCGTCTACTCGGCCGTGCATCCCCGTGACGCAGACCCCGGCCAGATCATGCAGCGCCGGCCCCGCGGTATCGTGCTCTCCGGCGGCCCGGCCAGCGTCTACGAGGCCGGCGCGCCCCGCTTGCCGCGCCATGTGCTGACCTGCGGCCTGCCCCTGCTGGGCATTTGCTACGGCATGCAGCTCCTCGTGCAGGCCCACGGCGGAACGGTGGGGAGCGCCGGGGAAAGGGAGTATGGACCGGCGAGTATTGAGCACCAGGCGGGCGACCCCCTGCTCTGCGGCCTGCCCTCCCCCATGCAGGTGTGGATGTCGCATGGTGATCGCGTCGCCTCACTGCCCGCGGGTTTCTCTTCGCTGGCTTCCTCCGCCAACTCGCCGGACGCCGTTGTCGGCCACGCAGGGCGGCGCCACTACGGCGTGCAGTTCCACCCGGAGGTCAAACACACGCCGCAGGGCGAAGGCCTCTTGCGCAATTTCCTGTTCTCCATTTGCAATTGCCGGGCGGACTGGTCGCCGGAAGCCTTCATCGACGAAGCCATCGCTGACATTCGCAGCCTGGTCGGGGACCAGAAGGTGTTGCTGGGACTGAGCGGCGGCGTCGACTCCTCGGTGACGGCCGCCCTGCTGCAGTTGGCCATCGGCGAGCAGATGACGGCGATTTTCGTCGACAACGGCCTGTTGCGCCGCAACGAGGCCCGCGACGTGGTGGAGCTCTTTCGCGGGCGCCTCGGGCCGCAACTGCGGGCGGTCGACGCTGCCGACGATTTTCTGCAGGCGCTCTGTGGCGTCACCGAACCGGAAGCCAAGCGCAAGACCATCGGCGCGCTGTTCATCGAACGCTTTGCCGGCGAGGCCCGCGCCTTGCGGGGCGTGAAGTTTCTGGCGCAGGGGACCATTTACCCGGACGTGATCGAAAGCGCGGCCGGCAGCGCCGACGCCCGCAACATCAAGAGTCACCACAACGTCGGCGGCTTGCCCGCGGACATGCAATTTGAGTTGATCGAACCCCTGCGCGTCCTGTTCAAGGATGAAGTGCGCCAGGTGGGCAGGGCGCTGGGCCTGCCCGACGACATGGTCTGGCGCCAGCCCTTTCCCGGCCCGGGTCTGGCCGTGCGTTGCCTGGGGCAGGTCAGCGAATCGCGGCTGACCATTCTGCGCGCGGCCGACGCAATTTTCCTTGAAGAGCTGGCTGCCGCCGACTTGCTGCGAGACGAAACCGCGCAGTCTTTCGCCGTCCTCCTGCCGGTGCGCAGCGTGGGTGTCCAGGGGGACCGGCGCAGTTGGGAAGAGGTCATCGCCCTGCGCTCCGTCACCACCGACGACTTCATGACCGCCGACTGGTCGCGCCTCGACCATGAACTGCTGGCCCGCGTCAGCCGACGGATCGTCAATGAAGTGCGCGGCGTCAACCGTGTCGTTTACGACATTACCAGCAAACCGCCCGGCACCATCGAGTGGGAGTGAGCGCGGCCCTGCCCTTCAGGCCACAGTCGTCGCGGGCTGCAAATGTCGCGGCCGCTGGATGAAGCGCAACAACACCAGCAAGGCAGTCAGCGCCAGCAGCAGCGACACGACGAACAGGGTCTCGAAACCGGCCAGACGGGCGATGCTGCCGCCGATCAGCGGAGAGCAAAGCGTGACAACGGCCGAGGTCGTGTTCGCCAGCCCGACGCAGGCGGGCCGGTCGACGGGCGCCACGTGCTCCACCAGCCAGTTCTGGTAACCGAAGAAGAGGTTGGAAGTCGCCAGGCCGGAGATGAGGAAACCCAGGGCCAGCGAGACCGGGCCGAGCGTCGTCGCCAGCAGGGCGCCCAGCGGCAGCAACACCGAGGCCGCCAGCGCCAGGCGCAGGTAGAGCACGTTGTTGCGCGCCCCCAGCCACATGTAAAGCAGCGCCCCGCTGGTCGTGCCCAGGGTCTGCATCAGCAGCAGGGTCGGCACCGCCACCTCACTGGAGAGCCCGAGGCGCAGCGTCGCGTAACCGATGTAAAAGGGCGCGGCCATCAGAAACAGGCCGGTGAGCGTGCGGATGACCAGCAGGGCGCGAAACTGCGGGTCAGCGCGCAACAGGCGTCCCAGTTGAGGCAGAAACCCGGTGAAGGCCGGCACGCGCTCATGCGCCGGCGGGCCGGGCAACTCGCGCAGGAACACGCCCGGCAGAATGGAAAGCGCGAATACCGTGCCTGAGGCGGCGAAGAGCAGCGCGTAGTTGTGCGGGAAGCCCGGTCCCTGTTCGCCCAGCACCAGCGCAACCAGCGGCACCACGGCCAGCATGACCAGCGCCGTGCCGCCGGACATCAGGCCGTAAAGCCGTGACCGCCAGCGACTGTCCAGGCTGCTGCCGATCATGTCCGCCCAGGGGACTCCGACCAGGCCATCGCCGAGGGCGGAGACGGCGTAACACAGAAAAAAGACCAGCAGAATGAGTTCGTTCTTTTCGCCTTCCAGCAGATAGAGCAGCAGCCCAAAGACCAGCAGGATGCAACGCGTGGGTATGTTGGGCAGGACAAACCAGCGTTTCTTGCGGGCGCTGCGGACGATGAGCCGCGCCACAAAAAGTTGCGGCAGGGCATAGCCGGCGTGGAACAGGTTGCCGGACAGCCCGATCAGAATCTCCGAATCCGTCAGCCGCCGCACAAAGTCCGGGATCACCGTGCTCGGGCCGATGATGCCCATCGCCACCATGAACAGGATGCCGTCGAGGGTTAAGAGCGTGAAGTTGCGACGGTAAACACGCTCGCGCAAACTGGCCGCCGTGACGTGGCGGGCGGAAACGCTCATCCAGCCTCTTCGGAGGACGGAGCCGCAGCGGGCAGGGCCTGAATCCGTTCGATGAGCCCGCTGCTGCTGCGCTGCGGCCGCAGGGGAATGAGCACCAGCTGCGCGCCGCAGGCCTCGGCGGCGGCCCGCTCCGGCAGGGGCTTGCGGGCGTAGTCCGCGCCCTTGGCGTAGATTTCGGGCCGCAACGCGCGGATCAGGCCGTCGGCGACGTCCTCCTCGAAGATCACGACCGCAGTCACAGTTTTGAGCGCCGCCAGCAGGCGCGCCCGCTCCAGCGCCGGCACCAGCGGCCTGCCCGGCCCCTTCAGACGCGCGCTGCTGGCATCGCCATTGACGCCCACAATCAGCGCGTCGCCGAGACGGCGGGCCTGCTCCAGATAGTCCAGATGCCCGCTGTGCAGCAGATCAAAATGACCGTTACCCAGGACCAGCCGACGTCCCCTGGCCCGTAACTGCGCGCGCAATTCCAGCGCCTGTTCCAGTTGGTAATCCATGGGACTCCGCAGGTATGGCAAGCGACGCGAATATAGCATAATCTGGTTCACGCGCGCGGCGTGTGCGCCAGCTTCAGCAGCCGGAGCCCTGCATGCCTTCAACCATCGTCATCCTGCCCACCTGGAACGAGGCGGAAAACCTGCCGCGGATGGTCGATGCCCTGCTGGCCCTGCCGGTGGAGAAACTGCGCGTGCTGGTGGCTGACGATGACTCGCCGGACGGCACCGGTCGCCTGGCCGATGACCTTGCCCGACAACATCCCGACCGGGTCTCCGTGTTGCACCGTCGGCATCGCAGGGGCTACGGTCCGGCAACCCTGGACGGGTTCAGGGCAGCCTTGCGTACGGACGCGGACTACATCGTGCAGATGGACTGCGACTTCTCCCATCAGCCCCGCTACCTGCCCGACCTGCTCGCAAGGGCCGCTGAAGCGGACGTCGTCATCGGTTCCCGCTACGTGCCCGGCGGCAGCGTGGACGAAAACTGGGGCCTGCCGCGCAAGCTGCTCAGCTGGTGGGCCAACAGCGTCTACGTGCGGCTCTTGCTGGGCCTGCCGGTGCGTGACGCCACCGGCGGCTTTCGTCTGTGGCGGCGCCCGGCGCTGGAGTCCCTCGCCATCGATCAGGTGACGTCCAACGGCTACGTGTTTCAGGTGGAGATGATCTGCATGGCCCACCAGGGTGGCTGCCGCATCGCCGAGATTCCGATTCACTTCCCGGACCGCGTGGCCGGCGATTCCAAGATGGGCTTGCCCATTGCCCTGGAAGCAGCCCTGAGCGTCTGGCAGTTGCGCCGTCGCTATCGCCGCCAGCGCCATTGACGACCGGTCGCGGAATACGGCTTGTTCCCTGCCGGGCCCCGTGCTAGACTGGCGGCTCCGGCGAAGGCCCGACCTCGCCGGAAATATCACATGTCCGGACTGCGGCAGGTGTTGTCCCTTCAGGGATTGCGCCGCGGGATGAAGGACATGATCGACCAAACACTGCAGGAGCAGACCATGCCTTCCACCGTTACGATGCGCGCCTTGCTGGAGACCGGAGTCCACTTCGGTCACCGCACTTCCACCTGGAACCCGCGCATGAGACCCTGGATCTTCACCGAGCGCAACGGCATTCACATCATCGATCTCCAGCAAACGATCGTCAATATCAATCGCTTTCACGACATGGTGCGCGACCTCGTCGCCGGCGGCGGCAGCATCCTCTTCGTCGGCACCAAGCGCCAGGCTCAGGAGACGGTCCGGCGCGAGGCCGAGCGTTGCGGCATGCCCTACGTCAACCATCGCTGGCTGGGCGGCACCCTGACCAACTGGCGCACCATCCGCGAGCGCATCGATACGCTCAAAAACCTGGAGAAGCGGCGCGACGCCGGTGAGTTCGACCTGCTCACCAAGAAGGAAGCGCTGATGCTGCAACGCAAGATTGACAAGCTGCAACTGCGCCTGGGCGGCATCCGCGAAATGCAGCGGCCGCCCGACATGCTGCTCATCGTCGACACCGTGCGCGAGTCGACCGCCGTCAAGGAAGCCAACATTCTCAACGTGCCCGTCATCGCCCTCGTCGATACCAACAGCAACCCGGACGAGATCGACTACATCATCCCCGCCAACGACGACGCCGTGCGCGCCATCAACCTGCTCGTCAAGGCCGTCAGCGACGCCGTGCTGGAAGGTCAGGCCATGCGCAAGGCCGACGAGGACGAGACGGAAGACACGGCCGTGCCGGAATACGTCAGTATCGAATACGAAGGCGACGGCGAGGATGCCGACGACGAGCAGTTCCTCGGCGAAGCCACGCTCGCCAAGCTGCGCGATGCCAACCTCTTCGAGGCAGAGACCCCCGCTGCAGAAAGCCAGGCCACACAGCAGCCCACCGCGGACTCTGCGCCGGAAGCCCCTGATGCGCCGGAATCCCCGGAAGCGCCTGAAGCGCCGGAAGCGCCGGCTGAAGCCACAGAAAGGGACGAGAGTCAGTCATGACCCAAATCACCGCCTCCATGGTCAAGGAGTTGCGCGCCGTCACCGGGGCCGGCCCGCTGGATTGCAAGAAGGCCCTGCAGGCCTGCGACGGCGACTTCGACGGAGCGATTGACTTTCTGCGCGAAAAGGGCCTGGCCAGCGCGGCCAAAAAGCTGGGCGCCGGGCGCGCCATGAATGAAGGCGTCATCCAGACCTACCAACACTTCAACCATCGCCTGGGCGTCATGGTGGAAGTCAATTGCGAGACCGATTTCGTCGCCAGCGCCGCGCCCTTTCAGGATTTCGCCCGCAACGTCGCCCTGCACGTCGCCAACATGGCGCCGGAGTACGTGCGCCGCGAAGACGTGCCGGAGGCCGTCGTGCAGGCCGAGCGGGACCTGCAATTGCGCATCCTGCAGGAGGACGAGAAGAACGCCGGCAAGCCCGAGGCCATTCTTGAGAAGATTATAGAGGGCCGTATGGGCAAGTTCTTCGCCGGCATCGTCCTGATGGAACAGGAATTCCTGCTGGACGACTCGAAGACTGTGGCCGAGGCGCTTGCCGAGACCGTGGCGCTGCTTGGCGAAAGTATGGAGATTCGCCGCTTTGCCCGCTTTGCCGTGGGCGAGGACGGCAATGGCGCCAGCTAGCATCTATCGCCGCATCGTCCTCAAACTGAGCGGCGAGGCGCTCGCGGCCGAAGACGGACAGGGCATCGATCCGGAGCGCGCCGACGAAATCGCCCGCAAGCTGCGCGACGTCCATGAACTCGGTGTGCAGATCGCCGTCGTCATCGGTGGCGGGAACCTGTGGCGCGGTACCACCGGCGTCGCCCGCGGCATGGACGAGCCGACCTCCCATTACATCGGCATGGTCGGCACGGTCATGAACGCGCTCGCCCTGCAGGACGCCCTGGAACGCCTGAACGTGCGCACCCGCGTGCAGACCGCCGTGCAGATGAACGCCGTCGCCGAGCCCTACATTCGGCTGCGCGCGATTCGTCACCTGGAAAAGTCGCGCGTGGTGATCCTCGCCGGCGGCCTCGGCAACCCCTATTTCACCACCGACACCGCCGCCGCCCTGCGCGCTTCGGAAATCAGCGCGGACATCGTCATCAAGGCCACCAAGGTCAACGGCATTTATTCGGCCGATCCCGTCCGTCATCCCGACGCGCAGCGATTCGAGCGCCTCAATTACGGCCAGGTGCTGCGTGACAAGCTGGAGGTGATGGACATGACCGCCTTCACCGTTTGCGAGGAAAACCAGATGCCCATCCTCGTGATTAACTTCTTCGATGGCGATGACCTCTTGCAGGCCGTCAGGGGCCAGTCCGGCATCGGCACCCTCGTTTGCGACGACTGCTGATCGACCGGATGACATGAAGCGGTCCCCGCGCCGGCAGGCGGACAGGATAGGGAGACCCCCGCTCGCATGAAGGCGGCAACTCTCCCCGCCAGCGCGCCCGAGAGTCTTCTGGGCGAAGCCCTGCGCCATCGCGGCCAGACCATCAGCACGGCTGAATCCTGCACCGGCGGTCTGGTCCTCCACCGTCTTACCAACGTGCCCGGCAGTTCGGCCTGGGTGATGGGCGGCGTGGTGGCCTACGACAACTCGGTCAAGCAGGGACTCCTCAATGTGCGGGCGACCACATTGCTGAGGCATGGCGCGGTCAGCGAGGAGACGGCGCGCGAGATGGCGCTGGGCGCCCGCCGTTTGCTGGGGACGGACCTCGCCATCAGCATCACCGGTATCGCCGGGCCGGGCGGTGGCACGGCTGAGAAACCGGTCGGGCTGACCTGGATGGCCCTGGCCCTGCCGGACGGCCGGCTGCTCAGCGAGCGGCACGTCCACGACGGGGACCGCCTGGAGATCAAACGCGACAGCGCCGACGCCGCGCTCGCCATGGTACTCGGCTATCTGAAGAATTGACCGCCTGCCAGCCCATGGCCGGCCGCTTTCAGCGGGCCATTGGCGTCGCGTCCGCCTGCCCCTGGTAGATGTCGGGCCGGCGGTCCGCGAAGACCGGGATGCGCTGGCGCACCTCGTCGACCTGCTTCAGGTCGACCGTCGCGCCCAGCAATTGCGGCTCCGCCCCGCCCTCTGCCAGAATGCTGCCCCAGGCGTCGATGATCATGGAATGGCCGCCGACGACCAGATCGCCCGTCACGCCGGCGGCGTTGCAGGCCACCACCACGCACTGGTTTTCGATGGCGCGCGCCTGCAGCAATGTACGCCAGTGCCCTACCCGCGCCATGGGCCACTCCGCCGGCAAAACGACCAGGCGCGCGCCTTCCACGGCGTAGCCGCGGAACAGCTCCGGGAATCGCAAGTCGTAGCAAATCGCCACGCCGGTGGCGCCCCAGGGCAGCTCCAGACAGAGCGGCGCTTCACCCGGGCCCAGCCAGACGTCCTCGTCGAAAAGACGAAAGAGGTGGATCTTGCGATACAGGCCGGTCAGTTCGCCTTCGTCCGTGTAGCAGGCGGCGCTGTTGTAAACGGCGTCGCCGTCGCGCTCCAGCAGGGAGCCGAGGATGTGAATGCGATAACGCCGCGCCAGCGCCGCCACCTCGGCGAACATTCCTTCACCGGCCACGCTGGCCAGTTCCCGCGCCCGGTCCAGCACGTAACCGGTCGACCACAACTCCGGGCAAACCAGCAATTGCGCGCCGCGCCCGGCGGCGTCGGCCACCATCCGCTCCAGTTGCGCCAGATTGGCCTCCGGCTCGCCCGCCACGATGTTCATTTGGGCGATGCTGATCGCTACCACGTCATTCATCCCTGTTCCCCCCGCGCCAACGCCTGCTGTCGCAGCCGCAGCACCCTCGCCACCACGCCGTTAAGCTCCAGGTCGCTGGTATCCAGTTCAATCGTACCCGCTCGTCCGCGCAAGCCCCACTCCCGTTGCAACTGGCCCAGCACCAGCGCCCGTTCATCCGGGTCATGATAGCGCGCCCCCAACGCCTGGTGCAGGCTGTGCAGCACGGCGTCGATGCTGGCCACCAGACAGATGACCAGGCCAGTCTCGCGGAAGCGCTGCAACCACTCGCCCTGCGCCAGACGATAGCCGCTGACGCGAATCACGGCCTCGCGCTGCAGCAGGGCTTCCTCCATGACCTCGTCTTCCAGGGTTTTCAGGCGCGCCTCGCCGAAGCGCGTGCGGATTTCGTCGCTGGTGAGATCGTTGCGCTCTTCAACGCGGGTGTCGATGTCGATGTAGGGTCGGCCCAGCGCTTCGGCGACCCGGCGGCCAATGGTCGCCTGTTGCGGGCCGATGTACCCGCTCAGCACCAGGTTGCGGCCGCGCGCCGCGACGGGCTCCATCAGCGCCAGCCCGGGTACCAGTCGTCGAGCAGCGCCGGCAACTCCTCCAGCGAATCCAGCCTGTGGTCCGGCTCGATCAGCCTCGCCAGTTCGGCTGTGTCATGGCGGCTTCGGCGCAACACGGCGCGCAGGCCCGCGTTTTGCGCCCCGGAGATATCGGCCACCGGGTTGTCGCCCACAAATACGGCCTCGTGAGGTGCAACGCCCAGGCGCCCCAGCGCCGCCCGGAAGATCTGTGGATGGGGCTTCAGCCGCCCCACGTCGGCGGCGGAAAGGCGACAGTGCGGCAGGAGATGCAGCAGGCCGAAGGCCTCCAGTTCGCGGTCCCGCAGCCACATCGGATGCGACGAATTGGTGACCAGGCCCGTCCTGACGCCATGGTCGAGCAGTGTTCGCAGGGCACCTGGCGCGTCCGGGAAGCAGGTCACGCCCGGCACCGCCTTCCAGGGGAATGCCTGCAACAGAGTCTGCCGGTCCGGCCGGTCGCCGTCCATGCCCGTCGCCGCCAGCGTGGCTTCCAGGATCTCACCCAGGTGCGGCGGACGCAGATCAAACAGGTCCTCTTCCCAACCCTGCGTCAGGCGCGCGCTGTATTCGGCGACAACTTCCTCCAGGGGAGGCGGAGACAGTCCCGCCCGTTCCAGGGTCTGCAGCATGCCCTGCAGCACTTCGCGGATGAACAGCGCCCGCTTCTTCTCATCCCTGCTTGAGCCCCAGTCGATCAGGGTGCCGTCGAGGTCGAAAATGACGGCCCTGAGCGAAGCGGACCTGACGACCATCAGCGCCAGCCCGGGTACCAGTCATCCAGTATGGCGGGCAGTTCCGCCAGCGACTGAATGCGGCTGTCCGGCTCGATCAAACCGGCCAGCATGGCCTTGTCCTGGCGGCCGCTGCGCAACACACCCCGCATGCCCACGTTCTGCGCCCCGGCGATATCGGCCACGGGGTTGTCGCCCACGAAGACAGTCTCCTGCGGCTCGACCTCCAGCAGCTCCAGCGCCCTGCGGAAAATGCGCGGGTGCGGTTTCAGCCAGCCCACGTCGGCGGCGGACAGGCGACAGTCGGGCATGAAGTCCAGCAGGCCGCAGGCTTTCAGTTCGAGGTCCCGCAGGCGCATCGGCTGATGGGCGTTGGTGACCAGACCGAGGCGGATGCCGCGCTCGCGCAGCAACTCCAGCACCGGCGGCGCGTCCGCAAAGCACACCACGCCCGGGTACATACCCCAGGGCACGGCCCGCAGCAGCGCGTCCCGCTGCAGCAGCGAGTCCGGCACGCCCGCCGCCGCCAGCGTCTCCACCAGGATGTCGCCGAGGTGCGGCGCGCGCAGGTTGCCGCGACCGACGGCCCAGGCGCGCTCCGTACGCCGGATGTAGTCCTGCTCCACTTCATCCAGGTCCGGCTCCTGCCAGCCGTCGTGGGGCAGGTTGTGCAGCAGCGATTCGAGCTGCTGCTGGTTCAGGTCCAGAAAGGGAGGCTGCCGACCATTGGCGGGCAAGGAGGCCAGCACGGCCTCGATGTGTTCGCGATTGCGGGCGTTGTAGTTTTCGCCCCAGCCGCTCCAGTCGATCAGGGTGTCGTCAAGATCGAAGAGGACGGCCCGCAGCATGTCAACCACGGGCGGCGGCCGCGCGCCAGGTGAGCAGGGTCTGCTCCAGGCCGCTCTCGTGACCGACATATTGCGGCCGCCAGCCAAGCGCCGCGTGTATGGCGTCGCAGTTCACGGCGAATGACGCGTCCGGCAGGCCGCCGGCCCTGCCGCGGAAAGGCAAGCGCCGCAGGGTGGCGCCCGGGCGACCCGGCCTCGGGCTGGCCAGGCCCATCCGCCCGGCGAAGTGCTCGAGGAATTCGCGGCGGGTCGCGGGCCGGTCGTCCGCGACGTTGAAG
>DAOUIB010000142.1:0-1584 GCA_034428275.1 Anaerolineae bacterium | reverse complement strand
CCCGTGGCCGTGGAGGGCGGTCTGTTCTCCACCGGCGACGGCCACGCCTGCCAGGGCGACGGCGAGGTCTCCAGCACGGCCATCGAATGCGGCATGGAGCGCGCCCTGCTGCGCTTCACGCTGCACGGGGACTCGCCGATCGCCACGCCCTGGGCCGAGACGCCGGCGGGCACGCTGACGCTCGGCTTTCACCGCGACCTGCAGCAGGCGGCCAACATGGCGCTGGACGCCATGGTGGCCCTGCTGGCGACGCGCCTTGACGTCCGGCGCAACGAGGCCCTGGCGCTGGCCAGCCTGGCCGTCGACCTGCGCGTGACGCAGATCGTCAACCACGTGCGCGGCGTACACGCGCTGCTGCCGCCCGGGACGTACTGGTAGGGGGCCGCCCTTTCCCGCTCAGTCGCGGGAGCCCTCCCCCGGCCCCCTTTTCCCGTTCGGCGCTGGTGGGTCTGCGGGCGACATGATATGTCGCCCCTACAACAATCCGAATTCTTTGTAGGGGCGACTTATCAAGTCGCCCGTCCCGACGAAACGCTATGGCGGCGATCTATCAAATCGCCCGCCCCGGCTTCGCTATGTTAAAATGCTCCTGTTTCATTTGTCGCCTGCATTTGGCTCGCACCTCTCCCTGAAGGGCTCCCGCGGCCGGGCGGGCAGGGATTCAGGGTGAGGGCGCATTAGCGGCATGATTTCGACCACACCTCCGCAATTCGTTAGAATACACTGCGGCTCCTGCCAAAAACATGAAGTGGAGCGTGGCATATGGAAGCGCTGAACATGTCAAGTGTGGCCTGGGTGATGGTCTCCGCCGCCCTGGTCATGGTCATGCTGCCGGGCCTCAGCCTGTTCTACAGCGGTCTGGTGCGCGGCAAAAACGCCCTGGCGACGGCCATGCACAGTTTCGCCTGCCTGGCGATCGTGCTGGTGGTCTGGATGCTCTGGGGCTACTCGCTGGCCTTCGGCCCCAGCGTCAACGGCATCATCGGCAACCTCGACCACCTCGCGCTGAACGGCGTGGGGCTGGAACCGCGACCGGGCCAGGAGATCCCCGAACTGCTCTTCATGCTCTTCCAGGGCATGTTCGCCGTCATCACGCCGGCGCTGCTGGCGGGGGCGCTGGCCGAGCGCGTCAAGTTCCGCGCCTTCGGCGCTTTCGTCGTGCTCTGGGTGACCTTCGTCTACTGCCCGATCGCCCACTGGGTCTGGGGCGACGGCTGGCTGCACGGCCTCGGCGCGCTGGATTTCGCCGGCGGCTTCGCGGTACACATCTCCTCCGGCGTGGCGGCGCTGGCGGCCGCGCACATCCTCGGTCGCCGCGTGACCGCCGCGGGCGAATCCGTCCAGCAGCCGCACAGCCTGATGCTGGTGCTGCTGGGGACCGGCCTGCTGTGGTTTGGCTGGTTCGGTTTCAATGGCGGCAGCGCGCTGGCGGCGGACGGCATTGCCGTAATCGCGCTGGTCAACACCAACGTTGCCGCGGCGGCCGGCGCCCTGGCCTGGCTGTTGCTCTCCTGGCATCTGACGCACAAGCCGAGCGTGCTGGGCGCGGCCTCGGGCGCCGTCGCGGGCCTGGTGGCGATCACG
>DAOUIB010000141.1:0-7633 GCA_034428275.1 Anaerolineae bacterium | reverse complement strand
GTCGTAACAATTAAATACAGTCAGAATTAACCAGCAGTGTGAGTGGCATGTATTTGTTTGTCTTGTGGCATATTTACCACCCTAATTTCTCTGATTTTTGGCGGGCACCGGCTCCAGCGGGATGGTAATCCGCGCCGCGATGGCGGTCAGGGCCGTCAGGACGGCAATGGCCAGCAGACGCTGCGTAAGCGTCATTTCAGTTTTGCGAGGCAGGGCGTAGAGCACGTTAAGTCCTGCTTTGACTCAATTGCGGTTGTCGGGAGTCGCTTCGACGATGACTTCGGCGAGCGTGTATTCGTTGCGCACACGATCCAGCCGGTCGGTCTCCTTCGCCAGGTTGATCTCGACCAGAGTCACCTGGGTGCCGAGGCCGGCCAGAACGTGGCGCGTGAGCCACTGGCCGGTGTTTTGGGCGTTGCGGTAGTAGGCCATGCGGCCCATGGGGTCCATGCGCTTGAGGCGGCCGTTGGCGCGGCGGAAACTCAGTTGCTCAAGTTCGCGCTGCAGGTCCGCCCGCTGGCTGGCGGTCAGATAAGCCATCGCTCTGCACTCTCCCTCCCGGCACGACGGCGCCGATTATAGGTGGGCGGGGTATACTGCGCAATCCTGACAGGACAGGGGAATGGCATGACCAGCGCCTGGACCGTCGCCGAAATCACGGCCCGCATCCGCCTGCTGCTGGAAGGCGACCCGGAGCTGCAGGACGTGGCCGTCAGCGGGGAGATTTCGAACCTGACGCGCGCCCGCTCCGGCCACTGGTACTTCACGCTCAAGGACGCCAGCGCCAGCCTGCGTTGCGTCATGTGGCGCTCGGCCGCGGCCCGCCAGCGATTTGTGCCGCAGGAGGGCGACGCCGTGCAGGCCCTCGGCCACGTCGGCGTCTACGAGCCGCGCGGCGAGTACCAGCTCTACGCCACGGTGTTGCGACCCATTGGCGTCGGCGACCTCTACGCCAGATTCGAGGCTCTGAAGGCCGCGCTGGAGGCCGAAGGTCTCTTCGACCCCGGGCGCAAACGGGCGCTGCCGGCCTTCCCGCGGGTGATTGGCGTGGTGACCTCGCCACAGGCCGCCGCCTTTCAGGACGTCTGCAACGTGCTGCGGCGTCGCTTCCCGCTGGCCGAGGTCTGGTTGAGCCCGGCCGCCGTGCAGGGCCTGGAGGCGCCCGGACAGTTGCGGGCGGCGCTGGCGCGACTCAACGCGGAGGAAGACGTCGACGTCATCCTGCTGATTCGCGGCGGCGGCAGCATCGAGGACCTGTGGGCCTTCAACGACGAGGCCCTGGCGCGGGCCATCGTCGCCAGCCCTTTGCCGGTGGTCAGCGGCGTGGGCCACGAGACGGACTTCACCATCGCGGACTTCGTGGCCGATCTGCGCGCGCCGACGCCCTCGGCCGCCGCCGAACTGGTCGCGCCCGACCTGGCGGAGCTCGACCAGACCATCGGGCTCGCCCGGGCCCGCCTGACGGAACTGCAACGCGGGCGTCTGGCCCGGCTGCAGGAGCGCATCGACTCCGGCCGGCGCAACCTCGCCCTGCTGTCGCCGCAGCGGGAGCTGGCGATACAGCGGCAGCGCCTGGATGACCTGGAGTTGCGCTTGCAGCGCTCCTGGGCGGGGGCGCAGGGGCGTCTGGCGGCGCGCCTGGCGGAAGCGAGGGCGTCACTGGGCGCGGCCGACCCCCAGGCCATTTTGCAGCGCGGTTACGCCATTTTGACGCAGGCGGGAGACGGGAAGCGCGTGACCGGGGTCAACGAGGCGCAGGCAGGCGACGCGCTGCTGGCGCAGTTGCGCGACGGCGACTTGCCGCTGCGCGTGGAGGACAGGGACAAACATGAGCGATATGGCAGAACGCTCTTTTGAGGAGGCCTGGGCCGAACTGGAGGGCATCCTGGAGCGTCTTGAGCGCGGCGACCTGACGCTGGACGAGTCGGTGGCGCTTTTCGAACGGGGCCGGGCCCTGGCGGCCCATTGCCAGCAACTGCTGGACCAGGCCGAAATGCGCGTGCGGGAACTCTCCGGCATGACGGACGAGAGCGGGGACGCGGCGCCGGCGGAGTAGGCCCTCAGTCCCGCAGGCGGGCCAGCAACAGGCGCGGCAGGGCGCGCGCCTCCTCCAGGCGCAGCAGCATCCCCAGGCCGAGGAAGACTCCCAGGCCGAAGACGCCGCCGCCGAGCACTTGCGTCAGCGGCGATTGCGCCTGACCCAACCACAGAGCGACGGCGATAGCCAGTGCGGCACAGGCCAGCAACAGGGCAGGCGCGCTGCGCAGGAAACCGGCTTCATCCAGGTTGCCCAGGCGCCGCCGCAACAACCACCACAGGACCAGCGCTTCGACGTTGGTCGTCAGGGCGTTGGCCAGCGCCAGACCGGCGAAGGGGCCGCGCGCCAGGTTGCCCGGCTCGCCGATGAAGCGGATGAAGAGCAGGCTGAGCAGGATGTTGGCCAGCATGGCGGCCACGCCCACCAGCACCGGCGTGCGACTGTCCTCCAGCGCGTAAAAGGCGCGCGCGAGCAACTCCAGCAGCACGAAGCCGGCCATGCCTGCAGCGTAGAAGGCCAGCGCCCAGGCCGTCGCCGCGCTGCTTTCCGCGCTCCACTGGCCGCGCTCGAAGAGAGTCTTAACCAGCGGCTCGCCCAGCAGGATCAGGAAAAGCATGGCGGGGAAGGCGAGGAACAGCGCGCCGCGCAGGGCGCTCTCCAGGCGGGCGCGAAAGCCATCCATGTCGCCGTCAGCCGCCAGCGCCGAGAGCGTGGGAAAGAGCGCCGACCCGAGGCTCTGGCCGATGGCGCCCAGGGCGAAGAAGAGCAGCGTGAAAGCGGTGAACAGGGCGGTGATGCTGCCGGCGACCATGGCCGAGGTGAAGGCGGCGTTGACGAGAAAGTTGACGCGCGCCACGGCCAGACCCAGCACGCGCGGGCCCATCAGACGCAGCACGTCGCGCAGGGCGGGGCTGCTCCAGTCCGCAAGGGGGCGCAGTTGCGCGCCGAGTCCGCGCAGGCCGGGCAACTGCACCAGCAGGTGCAGCAGGGCGCTGAGCACGGCGCCCCAGGCCAGGCCATGGACGTTGGCGTCGCCCACCTGGGCCGCGCCGGAATCCGGCGGCAGGGCCGGGGCGATCAGCAGGGCGCCGATGATCAGGCCGATGCTGTTCATACTGATGGCCAGCGAGGGCAGCAGGAAGCGCTGGTGCGCGTGCAGCAAACCCATCAACAGGCCGCTGATGCTGAAGACCAGCGGCGTCAGCATCATGGCGCGCATCAGGTCGCTGGTCAGTTCCTGCAGTTCCGCTGTCACCTGTGGCGCCAGCATGTGACGCGTGATCAGCGGCGCCAGCAGGAAGACCAGGGCGCCCAGCGCTCCCGCCGCCAGCGCGGAGAGGGTCATTGCGGCGCTGGCCAGGCGCCAGGCGCCGGCCTCGTCCTGCGCGCGCACGCGGGCGTAGACCGGAATGAAGGAGGATCCCAGGGCGCCGCCCGCCACGAGCACAAAAATCATCTCCGGCAGTTGCTGGGCGCGGAAGAAGGCATCGAGCGCGTCGCCCGTGCCAAAGCGGGCGGCGATGATGGCCGTGCGCAGCACCCCGAGAAGGCCGCTGGCCACGAAGCCCAGCAGCACCACCAGGGCGGCGCGCAGGATTTGACGGTTGCTCAGTGCGCTCACGGGAGCGGGTTGGGCCATGGGCGGGACCTCGCGCCTGCGAGCCGGACGCTTGCCTGGCGCCTCATGGCGTCCTACTATAGCATGGCGCGACAGGCGTAGCGGTGGAGGTCAGGGATGGCCGGTGAGCGCATCAGGGTCGTCGTGGCGATGGACTTTGCGGACGGGCTCATAGAGGAGCTGGCCGCGATTTCGCCGCGTCTGCAGGTGGAACGTCATTTTCCGCAGGTACCGGCCAGCGCCTGGACCGACGTAGAGATTCTGTATGCCGCGGGTGTCATTCCGCAGCCGGAGCAGGCGCCGCGCCTGCGCTGGATCCAACTGCACGGCGCGGGCAGCAATCACCTGCAGGGACTGCCGATCCTGGATGCCGAGGACGTCGCCATCACCTCCGCCAGCGGCATACACGCCACGCCAATCGCCGAGCACTGTCTGGCCATGATGCTGGCCTTTGCCTGCCGCTTGCCGCACTACCTGCGCCTGCAGGCCGCCGCGAACTGGGACCGCTCGGGCCGGGCTTCGGACACCCTGCGCGGCCAGACCCTGGGTATCGTCGGTTACGGCAGCATCGGCCGCGAACTGGCGCGCCTGGCGGACGGCCTCGGCATGAGCGTCGTGGCCACCCGACGCGACCTGCGGCATCCGGCGGACGAGGGCAGCTACATGGAACCTGGTGTCGGCGACCCGCTGGCCGAGATTCCGACTCGCCTGTACCCGCCGCAGGCGCTGGCCTCGATGCTGGCCGTCTGCGACTACGTGGCGCTCACCCTGCCGCTGACGGGCGAAACCCAACATTTGCTGGATGAGAGCATGCTGGCGGCCATGAAGCCCGGCGCCGTGCTCATCAACGTTTCGCGCGGGGCCGTGCTGGATGAGGCGGCGCTGATTTCCGCGCTCGCGGCAGAGCGCATCGCCGGCGCGGCGCTGGACGTGTTTGAAGAGGAACCGCTACCCGCCACCAGCCCGCTGTGGAGCCTGGACAACGTGATCATCACGCCGCACATCGCCGGCAACACCCGGCGCTATCATGAGAAGGCGGCGACTCTCTTCGGCGAAAACCTGCGGCGTTATCTGAACAACGAGGCCCTGTTCAACCTCTACGACCGCGGCCGCGGCTATTGAACCGCGGCGCTGCGCCATGCGTAGTCATGACCACTCAACAAGGTCTTTGCGGGTGCAAGGAGCAATCACATGAATGAAGAGCAAAAGGCAGACCTGGAAGCGGAGCTGAAATCGTCGCTGGCAGACTTCATTGACCACCAGCAACGCGCACTGACAGCCGCCGGCCGGGCCTGCGATGCCTGGGGTACGCCGGCCTTCGAGAGCCATGTCCGGGTAGCCGGGGCCACCAGCCTGGCGGGTTTGCGACGGCTGGTGCGCAACTTTGCCGACGTCGCCGCTGAATGTGAGGCGGCCGGACTCTGTGGCGACGATGCTGACAAGGGCGTCGAGCGGCAGGGGCCTGCCACTGGCGGAAACCAGGATGGCGTGCGGGTGCGCCTGCGGGTCAGCGAGGACTGACAAAGGCCTTCGCTTTCAGCGCGCGGCGGGCGTCTTGTCCGCCGCAGGGAAGTGAATCTTCAGGCAGGCGTCCTCAAAGCGGGCGACGCCGATGTCCAGCCCGGCAAGGGTGTGCGGCAGCACGAAGTTGCGGCGCCAGCGGCCCACCTGCAGGGTCAATTCGTCCCGCTCCCGGAACAGGTCAAGGTCATCGTGGCGCGTGAAGGGCAGGGGGACGCTCAGCAGGTAACCGCCGTCGGGCGCGCTGCTGATGCGATGGCTTTCGCCGTCGTGCATGGGCTCCGCCGGGTTGCGCTGGCCATAGAGCGCGTCGCCGAGTTGCTGCAGCGAGGCCAGGCCGCCGGCCTCTACGCCCAGCAAGGGCGCCGTCAGCAGGGGCAATTCGCCGAATGACTCGCGGATCAGCGCCAGGTTTTCGGTCTGACGCTGCTTCGCGTCCGCGAACCAGGGATCGCGAACTTCCTGCGGCAGGACGCGGTTGCAGAGGATGGCGTCAACGGCGTAGCCGTAGAGGTTGAGGCAGGTCCAGGTGCGCTGCGTCTCGCGGATGACCATGCGTTCGGGATTGACGACCAGACGCATGCTGCTGGTCTGCGGGTCGGCCAGCAACCCGCGCACGCGGTCCAGCGTTGTGAATAGCACTTCCAGCTGGGCGATGGCATCGCCGCCTTCCTGGTTGTTGCCCATGGCCCGGTTGAGCGGCCGCAGTACGCGGTTGGCGCCGCGGGCCAGCGTCACGATGCGTTTGAACCACCAGCGCGTGACGTCGGGCAGGCTGAGCAGGCGCAGGGTCTCGGCCGTGGGGGCGGCGTCCACGACCAGCACGTCAAAGTCGCCCCTTTCGTAATAGTGATGCAGCCACAGCAGATGGGCGCCTTCTTCCAGGCCGGGCAGAAGGGTGACCTCGCCGGCGACCAGGTCTTCCAGTTCCGGATGGTGAAACATGGCCAGCAGTCGCCGCTGTATGTCGCCCCAGTAACGGTCCATGGAGTGTCGCAGGTCGACTTCCTGGGCCCAGAGCCTGGGGGCCAGCGCGACCGGTTCCGGGCCGACGTCGCGCTCGAAGGCGTCGGCCAGGCTGTGGGCCGCGTCGGTGCTGAGGACCAGGGTCTTCAGGCCGGCCTGCGCGCAACGCAGGGCGGTGGCGGCGGAGATGCTGGTCTTGCCGGTGCCGCCCTTGCCGGTATGCACGATGATGCGCATGGTGAGCGCCCTCCCTGTCGCCTGCCCTGTCACCCATTACGGCCAGTCCTGCCCGGCGTTACAATTTCAACCTGGCCTGGGCGGTTATACTACCGGCAAAGACAGATCTGGAGTGAATACGTGAACACAGGCATCCTGCATCCGGGCGAAATGGGCATCTCCATCGCGGCCACGATGAAAAACAGCGGCCATGAGGTCAGTTGGGTGAAGGAAGGTCGCAGCGTCGCCACGCGCGAACGCGCCGCGGAGCACAAACTGCGCGCCACACCCGACCTGGCGACGCTTTGCGCGGAGGCCGACGCCCTGGTCAGCGTCTGTCCGCCGGCCGCCGCCGAAGGCGTGGCCATGGACGCGCTGGCCGCGGGATTCCGCGGCCTGTACCTGGACGGCAACGCCATTGCGCCGCAGCGCGCGCAGCGCATGGCGGCAGCCATGGAGGCGGAGGGGGTCACCTTCGTCGATGGCAGCATCATCGGCGGGCCGGCCTGGCAACCCGGCCAGACCTGGATGATCCTCAGCGGTGACGCGTCCGCCGAGACGGCAGCGCTCTTCGCCGCCGGCCCGCTGGAGACGCGCATCCTGGAGGGCGAGGTGGGCCGCGCCTCCGCGCTCAAGATGGTCTTCGCCGCCTGGACCAAGGGGTCGACCGCACTGCTGGCCGCCGTGCTGGGCGCGGCCGAGGGGCTGGGCGTGCGCGACGAACTGTTTCAGCAGTGGGAGAGCCGGGGCATGGACCTGGTCGAGGGGGCGCCGAAGCGCGTGCGGGGGGTGACCGGCAAGGCCTGGCGTTTCGTCGGTGAGATGGAAGAAATGAGCGCGACCTTCGCCGCCGCCGGTCTGACCGGCGACTTCCATCAGGGCGCGGCCGAGGTCTACCGGCGCATGGCGGAATTCAAGGACTTGCCAGAACCGCCGCCGCTGGAGGAGGTGTTGGCAGCCCTGCTGGCTGAAGCGCCCGGATGAGCATTCAGCGCTGCCCCTGGGCCGGCAGCGACCCGCTGATGCGGGCCTACCACGACGAGCAGTGGGGCGTCCCGGTGCATGACGAGCGCATGCTTTTCGAGATGCTCTCGCTGGAGGGAGCGCAGGCCGGTCTCAGCTGGAACACGATCCTGCAGCGGCGCGCGGCCTACGTCGAACTCTTCGACAATTTCGAGCCGGAGATCGTGGCGCGCTACGACGAGGCGAAGATCGAGGCCTTGCTGATCGACGCGCGCATCATCCGCAACCGCGCCAAGGTCTGCAGCGTGGTA
>DAOUIB010000140.1:0-2226 GCA_034428275.1 Anaerolineae bacterium | reverse complement strand
ACCACGATGCCGGTCGGCAAATGCGTTATGCGGATGGCTGGGTCATTTTTCTGGAGGTGCTGGCCGCCGGCGCCGCCGGCGCGGTAGGCATCCACACGCAAATCGACTTCGTTGATTTCAATGTCGAGATTGCCCTGTACATCCGGCCAGAGCTCGACCTTGGCGAAGGAAGTGTGGCGCCGGCTGGCGGAGTCAAAGGGGCTGAGTCGCACGAGACGGTGCACGCCAAGTTCGCTGTGCAAATAGCCGTAGGCATAGGGCCCGTTGACTTCCAGAGTGACGCTTTTGATGCCGGCCTCCTCGCCTTCGCTGCGGTCGAGAATCGTCGTCCTGTAGCCACTTTGTTCGGCCCAGCGCAGATACATGCGCTCCAGCATGCCGGCCCAGTCCTGGGAATCCGTGCCGCCCGCGCCGGCGTGAATGGCGAGAATGGCGCTTTCCTGATCATGCGGGCCGGAAAGCATGGCCTGAAAGGACATGCGCTCGACCAGGGGCTGAAGCGATTCACACTCCTCCACCAGGTCATCCAGCAGTTCCTGGTCCTCCAGTTCGGCGAGTTCCAGCGCGTCATCAATGCGCCGGGCAGTGTCCCGCCAGCGACGGACTTCAGCCTTCAGGGCGGAGAGTGACTGCATCTGGCGGCTGGCTGATTCGGGGTCGTCCCAGAAGTAAGTCGAGGCGGCAGCGGCTTCGATTTCTTCTATGGCGCTTTCCTTGTCGGCGATACCCAGGCGCGCGATGAGGCCGTCTATGGTCTCTTTCAGCGATCGCAACTGGCTGACAAGCTGGTCCATGCGCTAGTTCTCGTCAAAAAGACTGTTGACAAAGATTTCCGGTGAGAAGGGCAACAAATGATTGAGGCCCTCGCCAAGCCCGACGTAGTGGACCGGCAGCCCCAGTTCAGCGTACACGGCGAAAATCATCCCGCCCTTCGCCGAACTGTCCAGCTTGGTGACGATGACGCCGCTGACGTCCACCATTTCCTGAAATGTGCGCGCCTGTTGCAGGGCGTTCTGGCCCGTCGTGCCATCCAACACCAGCAAGACCTCATGCGGCGCGTCCGGAACGACCTTCGCCGAGACGGAGCGAATGCGCCGCAATTCGTTCATCAGGTTGGCGTTTGTATGCAGGCGGCCGGCGGTATCGATGATCAATACGTCCTTCCCCCGCGCCTGGGCAGCCTTCGTGGCATCGAAGACGACGGAAGCCGGGTCGGCGCCGGACTGGCCGGCGACAACCGGCACGTCGACTCGTTCGCCCCAGGTCTGCAGCTGCTCGATGGCGGCCGCGCGAAAAGTATCGCCGGCGGCCAGGATGACCTTGCGGCCCGCCAGCTGCATGCGATGCGCCAACCTGGCGATTGAGGTGGTTTTGCCCGTTCCGTTGACGCCCACCACCAGGACGACCGAAAGGGGTCGACCGCTCAGGTCCATCGGCGGCGGGGCGGAAAGCATATCCAGCAGGGTCGAGCGCAAGCCGGCCAGCAACTCCTCGCTGTTGCGCCAGCGTTCCGCCCGAAGGGTATCCAGCACTTTTCCCGTCACGGTCAGACCGAGGTCAGCCTGGATCAGGAGCGCCTCAATGTCATCCCAGGTGTCTTCGTCGACGTCGTTGCCGGCCAGCAGGTCGACGATGCGCCCGAAAAAGGAACGCCGCGTGCGAGTCAGGCCACGGCCAAATACATTCAAGTTGCAGTCTCCGCGTGGAGCATGGGTGTCGCTGGCCCGCAGTATAGTCGGGCGTTCCGCAGGCGACAAGACTCGCGCTATACTGACGCCAGCAGGGGGTATGCGGTGAAAGATGGTTTGACGCACCTTGATGAACGGGGCAGGGCCCGCATGGTGGCGGTGGGTGACAAGCCGGACAGCCAACGCATGGCGCGCGCCGCCGCTTGTGTTGAGATGGAGCCCACCACCTTGCGGCTCATTTGCGAGGGCGGGCTGAAGAAAGGGGACGTCTTCGCCACCGCCCGTCTAGCCGGCATCATGGCCGCCAAACAGACCGCGTCCCTCATCCCGCTATGTCACCCACTGGCGTTGACGCACGTAGACGTCGACCTGGAAGCCGACACGGAAAGAAACGCATTGCAGATCGAGGCGCAGGTGCGTACGAAGGGCAAGACCGGCGTGGAAATGGAAGCCCTGACCGCCGTGGCCGTCGCGGCGCTGACGGTCTATGACATGGCCAAGGCCGTTGACCGCGGTATGCGCATTGGCGAGATTCGTT
>DAOUIB010000139.1:0-4442 GCA_034428275.1 Anaerolineae bacterium | reverse complement strand
ATAAACCAGCGACCCATGCAAGTCTCCGCTTCGCACTGACGGCCTGGTCCCTTCCGCTTCGCCGCTCCAGGGACAAGCACTGGCGCCCTGGCACTGGAACCTTGGCCGGTTCCAGCATAAACCCCCGTCGCTTCGCCTCCGCTTCGTCCCCGTCGCTTCGCCGCTCCGGGGATAAACTCTTCAGTCCGCCGGGAGCACCTTGTCCTTGTCCGGCAGCGGGTCCGGCTCGATGTCCTTGTAGTGGATCGTCAGGGTCTCTTCCAGCACGTCGTCGGACTTGCTGTCGAAGTCCGAATAGCCCACTTCCGCGATCCAGGCGTCGCGCACGGTCCAGCGCCGCATGACCTCACCCTCTTCCAGCGCCAGCAGCGCCAGGGTGCGCGCCGGCCGCACGATGTCCTCGCCGGCGCCGAAGGTCTCATTCACCCAGATATCGCAGGGGTGCTGCGGGTCCTGCTGCACCAGGCGGGTGATCTTGAAGGGTTCCTGCAGCTTGCGGATCGCGGTGGTGGTGCGCACGTCCAGGCGAAAGGCGACCAGTCCGCGCAGGGCGCGGATGCCCTCCACCCGCTGGCCGTCGATTTCCAGCGCGAAGTCACAGGCCTTTTGTCCCTCTTCAACCTGCTGCTCGACGGCGTCCGTCTCTTCTGCCATGTTCTGTCTCTCCTCGCCGCGGGCCCGGCGCCAGTATAGCGAGGGCACCAGCCCGAAGCATCCTGAAAGGGTAGCGAGAACCTGAGCCCGCAGCATCCCGCAGAGGTAGCGAGGGCCTCAGCGCCCGCGGGCGACATGATATGTCGCCCGTACATCATCCGCCGCCGGGGCAGCGAGGGCGCCAGCCCGAAGCATCCTGAAAGGGCAGCGAGGGCGCAAGCCCGCAGCATCCCCTGGGGACACTGTGCCGTATACGTCCGCGCCACAACCCGCTAATATGGTCCTCGTCTCGCCTGCCCATCATAAACCATGCCGCCGCGGGAGGGTGTGAGCGCCTCGTGAATATCCGGACGGGCCTGGCCCTCCTCTTGCTGGCCGGTCTCGCGGCCTGCAGCGCCTGGAACGAAGCGCCCCGAACGCCCACGCCGACGCCGTCCCCCACGCCGGAGGGCCGGACGCCGGAACAGGCCGAACGCGTCGCGCGCCTGTTCCTGCAGGCCTGGCAGGACGACGACATGGCGGGCATGCACCGCCTGCTCAGCTTCGGCGGCCAGGAAGCCACCCTCCTGCCGGCCTTCAGCGATTTTTACCGGCGCAACCAGGCGACCATGACGCTGCAGTCGCTGGAGACCCGCATCACCGGCCAGTTGCCCGGGCCCGGCGGCCACATGACCTTCGGCTACGACGTCGTTTTCCACACCCGCCAGGTCGGCAGCTTCAGCGAGAGCGGACGCACCCTGCGCCTGACCTGGGACACGCGCCTGCAGGACTGGCGCGTGGTCTGGTCGCCCGCGGACCTGTTGCCCGCGCTGGCTGACGGCGGCGCGCTGCGGCTTGACGCGCGTCTGCCCGGCCGCGCCAACATCTACGACCGCGCGGGGCGTACGCTGGCCTCGCGCAACAATCGCGTCATCACCGTCAACGTCATCAAGAACGAAATTCCGCACGTCGGCAACTGCAACCTGCGCCTCGCCTCGGCGCTCAACCTTGAGATCGCCCTCATCGAGCAGATTCTGGCGGCGCGCGCGGCGGACTGGCTCAGCGAAATGGGCGCCGTCGACCCGCTCGTCTGGCAGGAGACGCGGGCCGGCCTGGAGCAGGACTGCAACGCGCGCTTCATCGAGCGTCCGGCGCGCCAGTACGAGACCGGCCCGGTCACCGCGCACAGCGTCGGCTACGTGGGCTGGCCGGACGACGCCCAGGTCGCCGCCCTGACGGCGGCCGGCTTCCCGCAGGACAGCATCATCGGCCGCAGCGGCGTCGAGGCCAGCCGGGACGAAGCCCTGCGCGGCATCCCCGGCGGCCGGCTCTACGTGGCTGAAGCCGGCGGCGCCCAAACTACACTGGCCGAAATGGCGCCCGGCCCCTCGCAAAGCGTGTGGCTGACTCTGGACGCCCCGCTGCAGGCCTTCATCCACGACAGCCTGCAACGCGCCCGCGAGCGCGCCGCCGGGACCTGGGCGCCGGGCTCCGATGGCGCGGCCGCCGTGGTGCTGGACCTGCGCAGCGGCGCCATCCTCGCCCTGGTGAGCGACCCCTCCTACGACAACAACGTCTTCGCGCCCTTCCCGGCCATGGGGCGCGAGGCCGCGCTCGAGCTCGCGGCCCAGGTGCAGGACGATCCGCGTCGGCCCCTGCTGAACCGCGCCACCCTGGGCCTCTACCCGCCCGGCTCCATCTTCAAGGTGGTGCCCGCCATCGCCGCCACCGACAGCGGTCTCTACGCCCTGAACCGCAAGTTCCTGTCGACCGGCACCTGGAACCGCGACCTGCCGCGGCGGGACTGGCTCGCCGGCGGCCATGGCCTGCTCAGCCTGCCCGATTTTCTGAAATACAGTTGCAACTCCTGCTTCTTCGAAATGGCCTGGGACCTCGACGCCGCCGACCCCTGGACCCTGCCCGACTACGCGCGGCGCCTGGGCTTCGGCGCGCCCACCGGCCTGCGCGACCTGACGGAGGCCGCCGGTGAACTCCACGATCCGGACGTTCTGGCCGAACAGGGCTTCAACTGGCACCCCTCCGAGGCCGTGAGCATGGCCGTCGGCCAGCGCGGCGTGAGCGTCACCCCCCTGCAGGTCGCGCAACTCTACGCCACCATCGCCAACGACGGCGCGCGTTACCGGCCGCAGCTGGTGCAACAGGTCAGCATGTTCGGCGACACCCCGACCTACAGCCTGCAGCCCGAACTGCTGGCGGAAAGCGATTTCGATCCCGAGGTCATCGCGTTGGTACAGGAGGCGCTGTGCACGGTGGTCAGCGAGCCAGGCGGCACGGCCGAACACGTCTTCCGCGGCTCGCCGCTGCTGGCCCAGGGCGTCTGCGGCAAGACCGGCACCGCGGAAACGCCGGGTGAGGACACGCTGCCGCACGCCTGGTTCGCTGCCTGGACGCCCGCCGCGGAACCGGAGATCGCCATCGCCCTGCTGGTGGAAAACGCCGGCGAAGGCTCGGCGGTGGCGGCGCCGCTGGTGCGCGAGATTCTGGAATACTGGTATTTCGGGAGGGAGGCCGCCTGACGGTGAGATACCTTTTCCCTCACCCGGAAGGGCTCCCGTCGTGAGCGACGGGAAGAGAGCCCCCGCGACCGAGCGACAAAGACTCCCCCTCTCCCTGAGGAAGGGCTCCCGCGACTCAGCGGAAAAGGGGCGAGGGAGGGCTCCCGCGACCTGGCGGGAAAAGGGCGCCTTCAATAACAGGGAGGAAAGCATGCTCAAACTCTACACCTGGAACGTCAACGGCGTGCGCGCCGCACAAAGAAAAGGCTTTCTCGACTGGCTGCACAGCGAGCAGCCGGACATCCTCGGCCTCTGCGAAACCAAGGCCGCGCCGGAACAACTGGATGATGCCCTGCGCCAGCCCGAGGGCTATCACGCGTATTGGGCCAGCGCCGAACGCAAGGGCTACAGCGGCACGGCGCTGCTGAGTCGCCGCGAACCGCGCCGCGTGGAACTCGGCCTGGGTATTGAGGAATACGACGTGGAAGGGCGCACGATCGTCGCCGACTACGACGACTTTGTCCTGATCAACGCCTACTTCCCCAACGGCGGCCCCAAGCCGCAACATCCGCGCCTGGACTACAAGATGCGCTACTACGCCGACTTCCTGCGCTATTGCGAGGCGCTGCGCGCGGATGGCCGGCGCGTCGTCTTCTGCGGCGACGTCAACACCTCGCACCGTCCCATCGACCTCGCCCGGCCAAAGGCCAACGAGAAGAACACCGGCTTCCTGCCCGTCGAGCGCGCCTGGATCGACGAGGTCCTCGCCGCCGGCTACGTCGACGTCTTCCGCGCGCGCAACCCGGAACTGGAGGGCGCCTACAGCTGGTGGTCGATGCGCAGCGGCGCGCGCGAGCGCAACGTCGGCTGGCGCCTCGACTACTTCTTCATCTCGCCGGACCTGCTGGACCACGTGGTCGACGCCGCCATCCGTCCCGACATCCACGGCTCGGACCACTGCCCGGTCACCCTGACCCTCGACTTCGGCGACTGACAGGGGGATTTCGGTCAGGGAGCACGACGGGCGATCTGATAAATCGCCCCTGCAAGGGTCCTGTTGCCTTTTGTTTTCTCCCCTCTCCCTGAGGAAGGGCTCCCACCGAAGGTGGGAAAGGCTCCCGCGACTGAGCGGGAAAGGGCCGGGAGTGAGGGCCCTGCCACTGCCCGGTCACCCTGACCCTCGACTTCGGCGACTGACTGGGGGGATTTCGATCAGGGAGCACGACGGGCGATTTGATAAATCGCCCCTACAAGGGTCGCCGCGGCAGGCTTCGACGAGATGGGCCAGTTCGT
>DAOUIB010000138.1:0-13082 GCA_034428275.1 Anaerolineae bacterium | reverse complement strand
GCTGCTGTACTGTTTGCCATCGCGCGTGTTGATGCGCAGCTTGCAGCCGTTCCCGCCGGAGTCCTCCAGTTCCTCGTCCAGCTCGACCTTGACCAGACGCCGCAGATGGCGCGTCATGGGCTCGTCCCAGGTCTCGATATCGCTGCGGTACCAGGCGCCGCGTTGCAGCACGACGGCGACCGTCACCGGCAGGCTGAAGCCCGCCTGGCCGTAGGTCGCCGGGTCGGGGTTGACGCGAAAGTCGGGCGTCACGGCGCGCAAGTAGCTGTCGACCTCAATGGAGGCGATGGCGTCCAGTTCCAGACCGCCGTTCCTGCTCATCAGGTCCTGCGTGGCGTCGACGCAGGCGTGCACGTGACGGCAACCGGCGTGGGGCTTGAAGCCCGTGCCCGCCAGCCCCTTGCCCGGCGACAGGTCCGCCAGAAAGGCCGGGTCGTAGCCGGGACCGAAGGCGTGGAAGTAGCCATAGGGGCCGTCCAGCGCGCCGGGCGGGCCCTGGAAGCCAAACTCGGCCAGGCGCGCGGCGAAGATGCCGTTGCGCGCCCCGTAACCGGCCAGCAGATCTTTCGTATCGCAGTGACCGGCGTCGTAAACGTATTGCTCGGTGCCGCTGGCCATGTCCATCGCCAGCGCCAGGGCGTTGCCGATCTGCTCCTGATTCAGCCCCATGGCGACCGCCGCCGTGACGGCGCTGGCCATCGAACCCACCTGACTCTTGTGGTCGAGGCCGCGCTCGCGCTGCCAGTTGCGCACTGCCGGTTGCATGGCATCGAAGACGTCGTAACCGGCGGCCAGGGCGGTGATCATCTGCCGCCCATCCAGCTGCAGCTGCTCACCCAGGGCCAGCACGACGGGCACCAGTTCGGCGGCCACGTGGCTGGCGCGGCGGCTCGAATCGTCCATGCCGAGGATCTTGCCCATGGTGCCGTTGGCCCAGGCGGCGCCCTCGGCCGTGCTGCCGCGGCCGTCGGCGACCAGCGTGGCCTCCTCGCCCGGATAGCGTTGGGCGGCGTAGTCGGCCGTCAGGCGGCCCAGGGGCGTCTGGTAGCCGCCCAGGGTCGTGCCGATGGTATCCAGCAGCACCTGGCGGGCGCGCAGGACCGCCGTGGCGCCCAGGTCTTCGTAACGCAGCTGCGCGGCGTGGGCCGCGACGATGTCAACGGCGCTGCGGCCATCACTGACGCTCATCCCTCAACCTTTCCGGCACCACCCGCCCGGACGGGCGCGCGTGTTGCCCTGATTGTTCCGGCTCAGGCCCTGACGGCGACGGCGCTCAGACGCAGCAGTTCGCCGACGTCCTCCAGGTCCTCAAGGCGATTGCAGGCATCGATGAGAGCGCTGACGCGCGCTTCCGGCAGCAGTCCTGCGTTGAGGTAGCGCAACTTGCCTTCAAACTGCGCGGCGCTCATCATGTTTTCCGGTTCGCCGAGGGCGTACTCCACCCTGCCGCTGAACCGCCGACCGTCCGTCGTGGTGACGCGCACCTCGCAGCCATTGCTGTTCGCGGCCACCAGTTTCTCGTCCAGGCCGATCTTCACCAGACGCCGCAGGCGGCGCGTCCCGGCCTCGTCCCAGGTCGCAATGTCGTCGTTGTAAAAACTGCCGCGTTGCAGCACGACGGCGACCGTCGTGGGCATGCTGAACTGGGCCTGCTCCGCGGATTCGGGTTCCGGATTAATGCGGAAGTCTTCGCTGATCGCCGAGGGATAACTGCCGATCTCGATGGCGCTGATGGCCTCCGGCTGCAGTCCGCCGTTGTTGTTGCGCAGGGCCTGGGTGGCGTCCACGCAGGAGTGGACGTGGCGGCAGCCGGCGTGCGGCTTGAAGCCCGTGTCCGCCAGCCCCTGGCGCCGGCCCAGGCCCTCCAGAGCGGCCGGATCGTAGCCCGGGCCGAAGGCGTGGAAGTAGCCGTAGGGCCCGTCCAGCGCCCCCGGCGGCCCCTGAAAACCGAATTCGGCCAGGCGCGCCGCAAAGATGCCGTTGCGCGCGCCGATGCCGGCCAGCGTCGTGTCGCAATCCGCGCCGTCGTAGACGTACTGCTCGGTGCCGCTGGCCATGTCCATCGCCAGCGCCAGCGCGTTGCCGATCTGCCCCTCGTCGAGGCCCATCGCCACGGCCGCCGTCACCGCGGTGGCCATGGAACCCACGTGGCTCTTGTGGTCGAGGCCGCGCTCGCGCTGCCAGTCCCGCACTGCGGGTTGAATGGCATCGAAGACGTCGTAACCGACGGCCAGCGCCGTGATCAACTGGCGACCGCCGAGTTGCAGATGCTCGCCCAGCGCCAGCACGGCGGGCACCAGCTGCGAGGCCACGTGCCCGGAAAGACGGCTGGTGTCGTCCATCTCAAGCAGATGGCAGAGGACACCGTTGGCCCAGGCGGCGCCCTCGACGTTGCTGCTGCGGCCGTCGACGACGATCGACGCTTCCTCGCCCGGCATCCGCAGCGCGGCGTAGTCCGCCGTCATCCGGCCCAGGTCCGTCTGGTAACCGCCCAGCGAGGTGCCCAGGGTATCCAGAATCACCTGGCGGGCGCGCGTGACGGTCGTCTCGCCCAGGTCCTCGTAGCGCAGGTTCGCGGCGTGCGCGGCAATAATCTCGACGGCATTTTTGTTTTCGCTCATTGCTTAAAAACCCTCTCTGCCCTGGTTTACCTGGCAGGGCGCGCCGCCGCGGGCCTCCCGCGACGGTCGCGCTCTCTTGTATCAAATGGTCCTTCTCAGGCCCTGACCCTGGCGGAGGCCAGACTCAGCAACTCGCCGACGTCCTCCAGTTCCTCAAGGCGCGCGCAGGATTCGAACAGCCCGACGATTTGCTCCTCGGGCAGCAGATCGCCGACGAGGTAGCGGAACTTGCCCTCGAACTCCGCCTCGCTCAACATGTTTTCCGGCTCACCGAGGGCGTAGGCCACCTCGCTGCTGTACTGTTTGCCATCGCGCGTGTTGATGCGCAGCTTGCAGCCGTTCCCGCCGGAGTTCTCCAGTTCCTCGTCCAGTTCGACCTTGACCAGGCGCCGCAGATGGCGGGTCATGGGCTCGTCCCAGGTCTCGATGTCGCTGCGGTACCAGGCGCCGCGCTGCAGGACGACGGCGACCGTCACCGGCAGGCTGAAACCCGCCTGGCCGGTCGTTTCCGGCTCGGGGTCAATGCGGAAGAAGGGGTTGATCGCCTCGTAATAGCTGCCGATCTCGATTGAGGTGATGGACTCGAGGTCCAGAGCGCCGTTGCTGCGGACCAGCGCCTGGGTCGCATCGACGCAGGAGTGGACGTGGCGGCAACCGGCGTGCGGTTTGAAGCCCGTCTCCGCCAGGCCGCCGCGAACTCCCAGGACCTCCAGGTAGGCCGGATCGTAGCCCGGGCCAAAGGCGTGGAAGTAACCGTACTCACCGTCCAGCGCGCCGGGCGGGCCCTGGAAGCCAAACTCGGCCATCCGCGCCGCCATGATGCCATTGCGCGCGCCCAGCCCGGCCAGCAGGTCCTTGGTATCGCAGTAACCGGCGTCCCAGACGTACTGCTCGGTGCCGCTGGCCATGTCCATCGCCAGCGCCAGCGCCTGGCCGATCAGCTCCTCGCTCAGCCCCATGGCGACCGCCGCCGTGACGGCGCTGGCCATCGAGCCCACCTGACTCTTGTGGTCCAGGCCGCGCTCGCGCTGCCAGTCGCGCACCCAGGGCTGAATGGCGTCGAAGACGTCGTAGCCCACCGCCATCGCCCTGATCAGATCGCGGCCGGCCAGGTTCAGATGCTCGCCGAGGGCCAGCACGACCGGCGCCAGTTCCGAGGCCACGTGCCCCGACAGACGGCTGGTGTCATCCATGCCCAGATACTTGCACATGGTGCCATTGGCCCAGGCCGCGCCCTCGGCGTTGCTGCTGCGCCCGTCGGCGATGATCGTCGACTCCTCGCCGGGCATGCGATGCGCGGCGTATTCCGCCGCCAGACGGCCCAGGCGCGTCTGGTAGCCGCCCAGGGCGGTGCCGATCGTGTCAAGAATCACCTGGCGGGCGCGGACGATCGCCGTCTCGCTCAGGTCTTCATAGCGCAGGCTGGCGGCGTGCGCGGCGATGATGTCAACGGCATTGCGACCATTACTCGTGCTCATAATTAAAACCTCTCCATTCTCGGCCCGCTGTCACTGGCGCAGCAGGGCGCTCAATTCCCGGGTGACGTGATCGATATCCTCACGCGTGAATTCCTGCGTGACGGGCAGGGTAAGCAAACGGTCGGCCAGACTTTCGGTGACCGGCAGATTGGCCGCGTTGGGCAGGCCGTGGCGATAGACCTCGTAGTGGTGCACCGGGGGCGTGTAGTGCAGCGCCGCCTCGACGCCGGCGGCGCGAAGGCCGTGGTAACACTCCTGCTGATTGTCGACGCCGATGGTGAAGGAGCGAAAGGTGGGTTCCGATTCGGGGCGGAAGGTCGGCAAGGTCGCCGACGTGCCGGCCAGACCCTCGCGGTACCACGCCACGATCTCCCGTCGCTGCTGCGTCCACTGCCGCAGATACGGCAGCTTGACGTGCAGCACGGCGGCCTGCAGGCCATCCAGCGACAGATTGAAGCCCTCGTCAATCGCGTACTGCCGTCCCGGCATCTCCGCTTCCCAATCCTCGCTGCGGCCGGCGCCGTAGGCGGTCAACAGGCGCAACTTCTCATGCACCCGCGGCTCGCTGGTGGCCACCGCGGCGCCGCTGCCGACGCCGCCGAAGGGCTTGTAGGGCGCGAAACTGAAGACGACGGCATCGGCGAACACGCCGACGCTGCGGCCGTAATCGCGCGCGCCGGTGGCGAGGCAGGCATCCTCGACGATGGTCAGGCCGTGGCGGTCGGCGATCTCGCGCAGGCGTTTCACGTCGGCAGGGTGGCCGTGCATGTCCACCGGCAGCAGGGCGCGGCTGCGCTCGTTGACCAGGTCCTCCACCAGGTCCGGGTCCATGTTGTAGTCGCTGGCGCGCAGGTCGCAGAGCACGGGCGTGGCGCCGCAGTTGCTGATCGCCGCCGTGGTGGAAATATCGGAATTGGCGACCGTGATGACCTCGTCGCCGGGGCCCACGCCGCAGGCGCGCAGGGCCAGAAAGAGGCCGCAGGTGCCGGAGTGCACGCCCACCGCCCAGGTCTGTTCCACCTCGGCGGCGAAGGCCTCCTCGAAGTCCTTGCGGGCGCGGTAGCTGCTGTCGTTGGCGCTGAAGAGCATCGGTTCCAGCGCAGCCAGGATCTCCTCGCGCAGGGCCTGATGGGTGAGGTAGTTGCGCGAGCGCGGGATGGCGAAGCGGCCCTGTTCGGCGTAAATCCGTTCTTCCTGTGAAAGTGCGACCATGGGCGCCTCCTGTGCCCGCTCAGTCGCGGCCACGCACGTTGGGGTCGAGCGAATCGCGCAGCCAGTCGCCGAGGAAGACGACGCCCAGCACGGTGATGGTGATGGCGATGCCCGGGTAGGCCGTCATCCACCAGGCGCTGTTGATCACCGACTTGCCGTCCGCCAGCTGGATGCCCCAGGTGACCGTGGGCGGCTTGACGCCCAGACCAAGGAAACTGAGGGAAGATTCGGCGAGCATGGTGATGCCGACCTGCAGGGCGGCCAGCACGATGGCCGAGGCGATGACGTTGGGCAGGATGTGATGCAGCACGACCCACAGCGGTCGCTGACCGATGGACCAGGCCGCCAGGACGTAGTCGTTTTCGCGCGCCTTGAGCACCTCGCCGCGGATCACGCGCGCGTAGGTCACCCAGCCCGAAAGGCCGAGAATCAGGATCAGGGTGACGAGGCCCGGCCCGACGATTCCCGAGATCGCGACGACGCGAATCACGAAGGGAATGCTGAGCATGGCGTCGCAGATGCGCATCATGAAGCCGTCCACGCGCCCGCCGAGGAAGCCGCTGGTCAGGCCATAGAGCACGCCGATGGTGCCGGCGATCATGACCGCCACCACGCCCACCAGCACCGACACGCGACTGCCGACCAGAATGCGGCTGAAGATATCGCGCCCCAGCTGGTCCGTGCCCAGCAGATAGGTTGCACCCTTGCCATCCGAGAAACCTGGCGGTTTGTAGCGGGCACGCAGGTCGCCGCGGATCGGATTGTGCGGAACGATAAAGGGGCTGACCAGCGCCAGCACGATGACAAGCGAAATAATGCCGGTTCCGATCAGGCCGATGGGGCTGCGCCGCAACAGCGACAGCAGCGACGGCTGGCGCGAATGACCGGTGACGAGAGTCGCCACGTCGCCTTCGGACTGCAAGGAGTCGGGAGGCCCGCCGGGCCCTGTGCTCATGTCGTCTGCCTCCACGTCAGTCGAAGCGAATGCGCGGATCAATCACCGCGTAAAGGATGTCAATAACAATGTTGATGGAAATGAAGGAGAGCGAGAAGAAGAGCAGGGCGGCCTGCACCACCGTGTTGTCGCGCACGCCGATCGAATCGATCATCAGACGCCCCAGGCCGGGCCAGGAAAAAACGCTTTCGACCACCACCGAGCCGCCCAGCAACCAGCCCAGTTGCAGGCCGAAGACGGTCAGGATGGGGATGAGCGCATTTTTCATCGCGTGGCGGAAAACCACGGTGCGGGTGATCAGGCCCTTGCTGTAGGCCGTGCGGACGTAGTCCTCGTTCAGGACTTCCAGCATGGCCGAGCGCGTCAGGCGCGAGAGATAGGCCGCCATCCCGACGCCCATTGTCAACGAGGGCATGATGATCGCCGACGGGTCCCGCGCGCCAAAGGCCGGCAGGAGCCGCAAGCGCACCGAAAAGAAAATTATCATCATGAGCCCCAGCCAGAAGGACGGCATGGCCGTCCCGATCGAGGCCAGCATGGTGCTGCCCAAATCAAAGTAACTGTTGCGGTTAAGTGACGAGATAATTCCCAGCGGCAGGGCCACCGAGAGTCCGATCAGCGAGGCCACGCCGGCCAGCAACCAGGTCGCGCCCAGGCGTTCGATCACCAGTTCCATGGCCGGGCGCTTGGACAGGTAGGCGATACCGAAGTCGCCGGTCACCGCCCTGGTGATGAAGATGACGTACTGCTCGGCCAGGGGTTTGTCGAAGCCCCACAATTCCCGCAGGCGCTGCTTCTGGTCTTCGTTGAAGGTTGGCGGCGCCGTGATGTCCACCGGGTCGCCCTTGAGGCGCACCAGGAAAAAGGCGAGAAAGGACACAATCAGAAGGGTAATCATCCCCTGGATAACACGGGTCGCAATAAACTGTTGCATGGAGTTCGCCGCCCTTGTGCGGAAAAAGGTCGCTGACGGGGACGGACCGCAGCCGCGCCCCCGTCAGCATGAAACACTTACATGCCGTCGCCGGCAAGCTGCAGGTTGTCACGGAAGGTGTACCAACCGTCCCTGCGTGGCGTGAATTCAAATTCGTCGGAGTAGGCGATGTTCGCCACGGCCTCGTAGAGCGTCACTGTCTGCATGACGTCGAACCAGTAGTCCCACCACTGGCCCCAGAGATCCAGACGCGCCTCGGGATCCATCTCGGACAGGATGCCGTAGGAAACCTCATCCCAGTCCGGGTTGCAGATGTCATGGTGTACGCTGGGCCAGTCGCAGGTGTAGAAGAGTGGCAGGAGCGGCACGCTGCATCCCAGGGTCACCATCATGATCTCACGATTGTTGCCAGGCGAGCGAATCTGTTCACCATAGGCCGATGGGTCGAGGACGTTGAGTTCCACGGTGAAGCCCACTTCTTCCAGCATGACCGCGATGACCTCGGAAACATCCTTCAGGGCGCCGGCGCGGTCGACCGTGGGCGAATCGAGGTGGATTGTCGGGCCGCCGTCAGCGTAGCCGGCCTCGGCCAGCAACTCACGCGCGCGATCCGGGTCGTAAGTAGCCGTGACCGTCGCGGGATCGTTAAAGCTGTCGGCGCCACCTTCAACGAAGTGCGGGCACACGCGCCCTGTTCGCGGGATGGCCGAGCCATGGACTTCGGCCAACAGATCGCGGTCCAGGGCGTGATTGATGGCGTCACGCACGTTCTTGTCCAACGTGGCTGGCTGATAGTCCGGATAGGTCGTGGCCATGGCCCCGGCGTCAGTGTCCACGCGCAGGTACATGTGCTGCATCACCGCCGCGGTTTCCTTCGTCAGCTTGATGCCCTCGGCCGCTTCCAGACCGGCGACTTCCACCGCCGGTACGTTGGCCACCATATCCACCTGACCGGCCAGCAGCGCCGCAATCTGGGCGGCCTGTTCGGGGATCACCTGGTAGATGACGCGGTCCGGTGAGGGCCGTCCGCCCCAGTAGTCGTCCCAGGCCTCAAAGACGTAGCGGTCGCTCTCGGTGAATTCGCTGAGGACGTAGGGGCCGGAGCCGACCGGGTTGCGGGCGAATTCTTCCTCGCCGACTTCCTCGATGTAGCCAGGCGGCAGCAATTCACAGCCGTTAAAGCTGATGAAGAACTCGAGGTAGGGCGTGGGGCCGTCCGTGATGACGTCGACCGTGGTCTCGTCCACGACGATCACTTCGGCGATAGACACCCACTGCGGCTGCACCATAAAGTCCTCACGCGTGCGCACGCGGTCGATGTTCCATTTGACGGCGTTGGCGTCAAGCGGTTCGCCGTTGTGGAAGGTCATTCCGGGGCGCAGGTTGAAGCGCCAGGTAATGTCATCCACGTTCTCCCAGGATTCCGCCGCCTGTCCCACGTATCCGCTGCCGTCGACAGTGCGCCAGATCAGACAATCGTACATCAGGTTGGCCAGCCAGTGGGTCGAGATGTACCAGGTGACCGGCGCATCCAGCGTATAGATGGGGCCGGAGTGCGCAAATATGAATTCAGTCTCTTCCATGTCCTGCGCCGCCGCGGGCGCAGCCAACAGCGCCAGCACCGTAAACAGCGCCAGCAGCAGTATTCCCTTGCGTCTGAAACCAGACATTGCTTGCTCCTTGTAAAAGGCTACCTACATGGGGAATGGCTTTGGCGGTTGGCAACCTCTCCTTCTCCGACTCTTCGCTCACTTGCCTGCAGGCGGGGACGGGCCAGGGCCGCGTCCCCGCCAGTTCGTACCTGCGCTAGCCGTCGGCCAGCCCGACGTTGCCGCGGAAGGTCATCCAGCCATCCTTGCGCGGGGTGAAGGTGAAGTTCTCCGAGTCATAGGCGTAGACGGCCTGGATCTCGTAGAGCGTGATCGTCTGGGCCGTCTCGAACATGTACTCCCACCACTGGTCCCACAGCGCCATGCGGGCGTCGAAGTCGATCGTGCTCAGAATATCGTTGGAGACCACGTCCCAGGCCTCGTTGCAGATTTTGGCGATGTTCGAAGGCCAGTTGCACTGGTAGAAGAGCGGCACCAGCGGGGCCGAGCAGCCCAGGTTGACCATCATCAGGTCGCGATGGCCGCCGGTGGTCTGCACCTGTTCGCGGTAGGCCGAGGGGTCGAGGATGTTCAGTTCCACGTCGAAGCCGACCTCTTCCAGCATGGCCGCGATCACTTCGGCGACTTCCTTCTCGCTGCCGCCGCGGGCGTCGGCCGTGGGCGAGTCGAGGTAGATCTTCACGCCGCCGTCACCGTAGCCGGCCTCGGCCAGCAACTCGCGGGCGCGGTCCGGATCGTAGTGCGCCGCCACGTTGTCCGGGTGGTTGAAGCTGTCGGCGCCGCCCTCCGGGAAGTGCGGGCAGACGCGCCCCAGACTCGCAACCGCCGCGCCATGCACCTCGGCCAGCAAGTCGCGATCGAGGGCGTGGGAGACGGCGTAGCGCACGCGCGGATCAAGCGTGACCGGCTGGTAGTCCGGATAGTTCTCCGGCATGATGCCGACCTCGGTGTCGATGCGCGCGTAGAGATGCTGCATACGGCCACCGGTGTCCGACACCAGGGAGATGCCCTCGGCCGCTTCAAGGTTCTCGCGGTCCGCCGGCGGCACACCGCTGATCAGGTCCACCTGACCGGCCAGCAGCGCGGCCACCTGGGCAGCCGGCTCGGGGATCACCTGGTAGATGATGCGGTCGACTTCCGGCCGCCCGCCCCAGTAGTCATCCCAGGCGTCGAAGGTGTAGCGGTCGCTCTCGCTGAATTCGGTCAGCATGTAGGGGCCGGAGCCGACCGGGTTGCGGGCGAATTCCTCTTCGCCGACCTCGGCCATGTAGTCCGGCGGCAGCAACTGGCAGCCGTTGAAGCTGACCAGGTACTCGAAATAGGGATCGGGAGCGTGCGTCGTGATGTCAAGCGTCACGTCATCGACGATGATCACGTCCTTAACGAAGAGCCACTGCGGGTGCACCATGAAGTCTTCGCGGGTGCGCACGCGGTCGATGTTCCACTTGACGGCCTCGGCGTCGAGCGGCTCGCCATTGTGGAAAGTGATGCCCGGGCGCAGGTTGAAGCGCCAGGTGGTGTCGTCGGTGGCTTCCCAGGAATGGGCCGCCTGGCCCACGTAGCCGGAACCGTCCAGCGTGCGCCAGATCAGGCACTCGTAGAGCAGGTTGGTCAGCCAGTGCGTCGAGCCGAACCAGGTGACCGGCGCGTCCATGGTGCGGATCGGGCCGGTATGGGCGAACACAAATTCGGTCATCCCGTCGTCCTGCGCTGTAACGGGCACGCTGACCAGGGCCAGCGCGACCATCAGCAGCAGTGCGACCAGGACAGCTCTGTGGGTGAATCTCATCATACCTTTGCTCCTTGCCTCCAGTGCTTGTACGAAAGCGGTCTGTCAGTTCGCCGGTCATCGCCCCCTGGCGGGAGCCATCACCCGCGAAACCCCTCAGGCGTCCTCCAGGTCCATATGATAGCGACTGGCGTTGTGCGGAGAAAGCCGCACGCCGCCCTCCGGCGTCACCAGGAAATTGTCCGAGATCAGGAAGCCGCGGTTATTCGGCGTGATGCTGCCGGGGTGGAAGGACAGGGTCATGTTGGTCTTCAACTCAAAGTCCGGCGCCGCCTGGTCGCTGGGTCCGTCGCTGCCGTCGAGGCCGGTGCTGTGGCAGTCCGGCGTGTGCTTGCCCACGACCTCGAAGCCCAGACTGCGAATGGCCTCGTCGTTGGCGTCGGCGATCATGCCCAGGGTGTTGCCCGTCTTCGCCACGGCGGAGGAACACTCGGCCGCATAGAGATAGGCGTCCAGCAGGGCCTGCACGTCATCCGGCAGGGGCCCGAAGGAGCAGACTGTCGTCATCTCCAGCCAGTAGCCCCAGGGCGATTCGTAGACGATCTCGAAGTTGATGATGTCCTCGGCGCTGATGCGCTGGTCCTTGTCGGTGGGCACCGTTTCCGGCGAGAGGTCGGTCGACAGTTTGGTGCGGCCCCAGAAAGCGCCAAAGGACTTGATGTAGCGTTCCACCTCGGCGCAGACGTCCCAGTAGCGCACGCCGGGCGCGGCGTACTCCGCGAAGACGTCCATCGCGGCGTCCAGAATGGCGCCGTTCTGCTGCATGGCTTCCAGTTCGAAGGGCGTCTTGATCTGGCGAATGACGTTGAAGTCATTGGTAACCTCGACCAGTTCGCAGCCGGGCAGGGCCGCCTCGAACTGCCGCGCGGTCCCCAGGGACATCATCTTGTCCATGTTGACCATGCCGATGCGCCCGCTTCCGCCGACGTACTCCCTGGCCAGTTCCGCCGTGCGCCCCACGACGTCGGGCGGGCACTCCACGCGCTCCTTCAGGGTCGTGGTCTCGTTGCGGCTCCAGACCGCCTGGTAGGAACTCCAGATCTCCAGCCAGGGGTGCGGGTCGTCCACGCCGAGGACGACGTAGCCGACGCCGCCCCAGAGATGGGCGTGGCTGATATAGCGGATGGCGCCCATGCCGGAAGGCGAGGCCTGGCCGGCGATGATCAACGCGCCCACGTCGCGCTCGCGCATCATGTTCTGCAGGCGCGTGATGCGACGCGCCACGTCCCGTTTCAGTCCGTCATGCGTCAGCATGCTTCCTCCTCTCGCGTGTGTACCGCACACTTGCCCGCTTTGCGCGGGTCTCGCTCCACTTCATGCGCTCGCCACCTGATCGCCCAGAATCGCCAGCACGGTGTCCTCCGGCGGCACCGGCCAGGACAGGCCGCCGTGCAGCATGATGCCGGCGCGCGGCGCGCGGATCGTTTCCAGGCGCTCGCCGGTGAAGGGGTGACGCACGTAGCCAATCTCCTCGCCCTCGGCGATCATCTGGCCGCGCTTGCCGGTATCGATGAAGGTGAAGCCGCGCTCGCCGGTGGGCATCAGGGTCGTATGCCCCTCGATCACGGCGACCTCGTCGCACTCGCGGGTCATGTCGCCGTCGGTCATGCCCAGATGGACCATGGCGTTCAAAATCGCGTTGCGGATGCGCGCCATGTCGTCCTCGCGATAGTCGCGCAGGCCCGGCCCGCCACCGATGTAGGCGGCCACCGACGCGACGCCGTCGCCGGCTGCGGCCTCCGCCATCGAATCGTCGGAGGGCATGTTGTTGAGCACGTGCGGCAGCCCGAGGGACACCGCCAGCGCCTGGGACCTGTCGGCGTTGCCGCTCTGCCAGCAACCCGCGTAACGGTGATAGCTGAACTGCGAACCGGTGCGAATGTCGATCAACGCGTCCGCGCCGGCGATGGCGCCCTGGTACCAGGCGTGAATCATCTGCTCGCTGACGCTGCCGACGGCGGAACCGCGCCCGAGCCGGTTGAGATGCTTCTCGTCCCAGGCGCTGGTGACTTGCTCGAAATCGAAACCGGAGGTGTTCATCAGGGGCACGATGACCACCGTCCCGCGGATGTTGGCCGGGTCCAGTTCCTGCGCGACCTTCGGCAGGATCAGCGCGGGCTCGATCTCCATGCCGCTGGTGCCCGACTGCACGATGAGCCGGGGGCCGGGTTGCGCGCCGTTAATGATGTGCAGCGGGATATGCACGGGAAAGCGTCCGTGCGTCTCCCCTGTCTTGAAAAAGCCAAAGGTCTTTTCGCCCTGGCCGGCTTCCACTGTTCCAAGTTTCATGTTCAGGCCTCCTGCATCTGCCCTGACGGGAGAAGTGACTAAAAGGAAACGTACATATCCATCGTGCGACGGTCCTCGACACGATCGATCGTGCCCAGAATGCCGATGGAAGTTGACCCGACGGTTGGCCACTCCTGACCGCTGGGGATGACGATGCCGTCCTTCGGCGATTTCAGTTCGGCCACCAGTTCGCC
>DAOUIB010000137.1:0-2344 GCA_034428275.1 Anaerolineae bacterium | reverse complement strand
AGCGGCAAGACGACCCTGGCGCGACTGGTGCTGGGCCTGGAACACGCGACCTCCGGCAACATGTATTACAAGGGCCGGGACGTCCTGCATTTGACCAACAAGGAACGACGCGAATGGTTCCTGAAGGAAGTGCAACCGATTTTCCAGGACCCCTTCGCCACCTTCAGTCCGCTGAAGCGCATCGACAGCTACCTCTACGAAACCACGCGCAACTACAAGATGGCGACCACGCGCGAGGAAATCGACGCGCACGTCGACGAATCGCTGCACGCCGTCGGGTTGTCGCTGGCAGAAATCCGCGGCCGTTACCCCAACGAATTGTCCGGCGGTCAGGCGCAACGCGTGTCGGTGGCCCGCGCCCTGCTGACGCGTCCCTCGCTGCTGGTGGCCGACGAGCCGGTCAGCATGCTGGACGCCTCGCTGCGCATGTCAATCGTCAACCTGTTCCGCACGCTGCGCGACGAGCACAAGGTGAGTGTGCTCTACATCACCCACGACCTGACCACAGCCTACTACGCCGCGGACCGCATCGCGGTTATGCTGCGCGGCTGGGTCGTGGAGAGCGGCCCTGTGGAGAAGGTGCTCGGCGAACCGCTGCACCCCTACACGCAGAACCTCAAGAACGCCATCCCGGAGGCCGACCCCGACAAGACCTGGGAGGGCGACGCCAGCCTGGCCGTGATGGATACGGAAGAATATACGCGCACGGGCTGTCGCTATGCGGGACGCTGCCCGGCCGTGATGGACATCTGCAAGACCACGGTGCCGCGCGATATTGAAGTGCAGGGCCGCAGCGTCAAGTGCTTCCTTTACGATGAGGAAGTCCCCGAGGCAGAACGCGCCCAGGCGATGGCCAACGGCGCCCCGGTTGCCTGAATCCGTGGATCAGCGACTTGTGGACAGGCCGGTCATCGGACTGGCGACGGCCGGTCGGCGGGAAAGCCGCAATTTCAGCAACCACTATCGAGAACTCTATACAGTCCCTGTGCAATACGTGGACGCGATTCGTCGCGCCGGCGGGCTGCCGGTTCTGCTGCCGCCTGGCGTCCCCGCCTGGATGGGCGGCATTCATCTCGATGGCATGATCGCCACCGGTGGCGGCGACCTCGACCCGGCGCTCTATGGCGGCGACAGCGCGCACCCGCAAATCTCGGAACCCGATGCGGAGCGCGACGAGACCGAAATGCAGATGATGCGCTGGCTGGCGCGGGGCGACCTGCCGTCGCTGATGATCTGTCGCGGCCTGCAGGCGCTGAACGTCGCCCTGGGCGGCACGCTGATCGAACACATCCCGGACCAGGTGCATCCCGACATCCATCGCAGCCCGGGTGGCTCCTGGTCGACTCATCCGGTCAGCGTGGAAGCAGACTCCCTGCTGGAACGCTGTTGTCGTGGGCGGGAAGTGAGCACGGTTTCCTCGCATCACCAGGCGATTCGCGACCTGGCGCCGGGGCTGCGCGTCGTGGCGCATGCGCCGGACGGCATCATCGAGGCGGTCGAGGCGCCGGACCACCCCTTCCTGCTGGCGGTACAGTGGCACCCGGAGGTCTCGGCTGACCTGGACCCGCAGCAACAGGCGCTGTTTGACGCCCTGGTGGCCTTCGCCGCGGGACGGCGCGAAGTTGCAGAATCGCTGCCGGAAGCGCAGCCGGCCGCCGGCTAGAGTCCCGGACGCGCCAGATTATTTGCGACGCGGAAAACGACTGAGCACTGTCGCCGGGCGGGGCAGGGCGACCCGCGCGCCCATCCGCAGGGCGGCTCCCGACCGTCGGGACTCTCCCGCGGCGACCACGTGCAGGTTGGTGCCGGCGCGACCGGCGTCCACCTTCAACCAGGCCTGGCCCAGTTGCGTGCCGTCGCCATTGGCGGCGCAGCTGGTGACGATGCCCACCACGCGTCCTCGCTCATCAATGAGCGCATCGCCCTGATGCGCCGGGCGAGCGCGGCGGCCGTCCAGACGAAAACGGGTCACGCCGGCCTCGCGCCTGGCTTCATGGGCGGCGAAGGCGGACTTGCCGATGAACCAGGGTTTGTAGAGCCGCACGTAGCTGCCGAAGCCGGCGTCCGCGGGATTGAGGCCCAGCGGCCCCGCCAGTTCGTGGCCGTAGAGCGGCAGGCCGGCCTCAATGCGCAGGCTGTCGCGCGCGGCCAGACCGCAAGGCGCAGCGCCATGCTGCAGCAGGGATTGCGCCAGCGCTGATGCCTGCTCCGGATGCACGAAGAGTTCGTAAGCGACGCGTTCGCCTGTGTAGCCGGTTCGTGAGACGATCAGGTCGAAGTCGGCGAAACGGGCCTGCATGACGCCGGCCCATGGCAAGGCCATCAGACGCCGCAAGTCGCGCTC
>DAOUIB010000136.1:0-9552 GCA_034428275.1 Anaerolineae bacterium | reverse complement strand
CGGCACCGTGACCCCCGATGGGTCATGACTGAGGCGGCTTGCGAAAACCGGCGCGTTTCAACCATTTGGCGAGGGTGCTGCTCAAATGCACCAGGTGCGAACTTCGCTTGCAGAGCGCATCGGCCGAGCGCAGCGCGTCCAGGAAATCCTGCGGGTCGTCGTCGAAGGGGCGCATCAGTTGCAGCGTCTGACCATACTCCGGGCCATAGTGCGCATCGGAACCGACGCTTCCGGGTACTTCGTGCTTGCGCGCAAAGTCCAGCGCGCGTTGGTTGTCGGCGGCGTAGACACAGCGGGCGTTGAACACTTCGATCGCATCGACGTCGTCGATGATGCGCTCCAGCTGGTCCCGCCGCCATGCGCCCCGCCGCAGACGATCGAAGGGATGGGACACGCTGATGACCGCCCCCTGATTGCGCAGAATTCGGATCGTCTCTGCCGGCGACAACCCGGCCGGCACGCTTTCACGCACAAACCAGGCCAGCAGTTCTCCCTCGCTGGTCATGATTTCTTCGCCGGCGATGACGAGCCCCGGAGCCATGCGTTTCATGAACAGCGCTCCCTCGGCCGTATTGTGGTCCGTGATCGCAATACGTGTGATTTGCCGCTCCCGACACAGGCGCACTATCTCTTCCGGTCGTGAGAGCGAGTCTTTCGACCACAGCGTGTGGGCGTGGGTTTCAACTCTCCAGGTCATACACCTGTCCCTGTCCGGCATTCGCCGTCGCCGGGTTTCGCACATCATCAGCGGGCATTGCCGAAGAAAACAGGCGCTTGCGGAAGACCAGGGCAACCAGGAGCCCGACCAACACCCGCAGCCATTTGTGAAAGAAACCCTCGACAAGAGCGATCGCTGCAGCAATCGCAGGAGTGATTCCGGGTTGCGAAGGCGCCACCAAAGCCAACAACATGGTGGCGACAGACAGTTCGGTGATTCCGGCGCCATTGGGCAGGCCGCTCAGCGCGCCTATCAGGGGCGTGATGGATACGATCAACAAGGCCTGGAACAGCAAATGCCAGCCCGGCGCCAGCCCGAATCCCTCCAGAATGACCAGCAGCGCCAGGGCATCCCCCGTCGTGGCCAGCAGGGCCGGGACCATGACCCGTAACAGATTGCGGGCCTGCAGCATTTCACGGCAACCGGCGAAGAAGCCTTTCAGCCAGTCCTGAGCATTCCCGAGTAACGGCACTGCTGCCACAAGCAAGAGAATGCGGTGCAGGGCGGACGGACTGTGAAGCAGCAACAGCCCGGCCGACAGCACTACAGTTGCCAACAACAACAAGTGGCGCGCGGGAGCGGGAGCGAGGTCCGCGGCGCCGGCTGCAAGCGCCAGCGCCGACAGGAGCAATACCGCCAGGGTTTCGACGACGCGCTCGGCCATGATCACGGGCAGGCCAATGCTCAGGGGCAGCCCGGTCCAGCGCCTGAGGACCAGCGCTTTCAGCGCTTCTGCCGACTTGCCCGGGCTCACCGACAGGGACAGACCGGCCACATAGAGGATGGCGCTGTCACTTGCCTTGACCCGGTCGCGGACGCCGGCGACGCCCAGAAATTGCTGCCATGCCACAAAGCGGCAAAGCCAGGTCAGGACCTTTAGCGCGGCAAGGGGCAGGAGCAGAAGAACAGGGAATTGGCCGAGACGCTGCAGCAATTCCAGAGAGTTTGCGGCCAGCAATATGGCGAGATAGATGGCCAGGGCGATGCCCAGCCCGGCCAACAGGCGCTTCACCGGCAGTCGTAACAACCGGTTCTTCGTTGAACTGTCGCTGTCAATCTTCAACATGGTAAGTTATGTGACACTGCCGTTTGGCCGGGTTTGTTGCGGAAACATGGACTCACGCGAAAGCGCCGACGAATATCTCGTGCCGCGAGAATCGCTGCGCCACACCCTGACCGTCGTAAACTCCCGCTTCGTAACCAGCATTTGCCACGCGGACAGCGTAAAAGTGGCTCGCGACAGCCTGGCGTCGATTCGGGCGGAAATGCCGGATGCCTCGCACCACGTCTATGCCTTTCGCGTCGGTCACGGGAAAAGCGTGACGGAAGGCATGAGCGACGACGGTGAGCCTACGGGCACGGCTGGCCCGCCCGTTCTGGCCGTGCTGCGGGGCTCGGACGTCGGCGACATCCTGGTCGTGGTGACGCGTTACTTCGGCGGCACGAAACTGGGCACCGGCGGCCTGGTACGGGCCTACAGCGAGGCCGCGCGCCAGGGCCTCTCCCGACTGAAGACGGAGCTCAAAATCGATCGCCAGATGCTTGGCTTCGAAATATCCTACGCGCTCTTTGAGCAGGTCCGCCTGCTCGTGACCCGCTTCGATGGCGAAATCAGTGACACCGAATTCGGCGCCAGAGTGACGATCCTTGCGCGTTTTCCCGTCGCGACGAGTCCTGCCTTTGCCCAGGCCCTGCGCGAATTGAGCGCAGGACGCAGCGAAACCGTCGTGCTCGACTGACACGGCCGGTCAACCGGCCAAGGTGGCCGCGATATGGACGCGGGCCTGCTGCAATGCCGGATGGCGGGGCGCCAAGGCTTCCGCCCGCGCCAGACAGCCGCGCGCAGCCTCGTCCTGACCGTCTTCGAAGAGGAAGCGGCCGGTCAGTGCCAACAAGGGGACGTCGTTGGGGTTCTCTCCCAGGCCCTTGCCCAGATACTCGAAGGCCAGCTCCGCCTCACCGGCCTGCCACAACTGCTCACCCAGCAGGGCCGCCAACTCGGCGTCGGCCGGGTAGCGACGGTAGCCATCCAGCAGAATCTCCAGCGCCGTGGCGTCCTCGCCCCAACCCAGGTAGGCACGTCCCAGCAGGGCGTGCAACCCGCCCAGGCCGGGCGAGTGCTCCAGGATGCCCTCCAGCCATTCCGTGTCCTCGCTGCGGATGGTATTCCCTGCGTCAAGCACGCCCTCGATTTCTCCAAGCCGCCACTCCAGGTCCGGCTCTTCCAGCATGAGACGCAGTCGGGCCAGCTCGGCCTGTGAGGCCTCATCGCCCGCCAACGCATTCAGTCTTCCCAACAGGCCCAACAGCGCGTCTTCCTCCTGCTCCACCAGCAGTACTTCGGCCAGATTCAGGCCCAGTTCGATGTTCCCGGGATCTTCATCGCAAGCCTCTCGCAGGATTGCCTGGGCAGGTTCCAACGATTCCAGATTGTAACAGGCGTCAATGACCAGTCGCAGCGCTTCGCTGGCTTCATCCAGCGCCACCAGTCGCCCGAACAGGGTCCAGAATTCGTCGTCCACGATTTCCATTTCGGCCCGTGTGATCAGAATTCGTTGCAAAACCTGTGCATTTTGCGGATTCAGGCTGGCAGCCTCCTCCCACGCGTACAACGCTTCCAGCAATTCCGCTTCTTCGGGTTCTTCGTCCAGCTCAAGGTATACGTAACCGTCGCAAGTCAGACCGGACACGTTCATGGCCTGCAACAGGTCGCCGTAATAGACCAGCAGCTCGCCGCTGGCCCGTTCATTCTCGACGGCGGCTTGCAGCAGGTCGATCGCATCCTGCACCCGTCCTCCCTGGCGGTAGAGGTCGGCGAGAGTCAACACGGTGGCCGGACCTGGGCTCTCCTGCGCTTCCAGCAGGTCGCAGGCCGCATTCACCTGGCCTTCGCTGAACAGGCCTGCACCATAAATGATGGCCGCGGCTTCATGCGCCTGCAGCAACGCAACATTCCGCTCAGCCAACGCCTGAATGCCGTTTGAGTCTCCGGAATGACGCAACCAGCGGGCCAGACTGCTGGCATACAACCAGGGAATGAAATCGCCCGACCCGGCCGCCAACCCTGCAATCTTCTGAAATGTCGCGCCGGGCCCTGCCCAGGCCTGGCCCCACAGCTGCAGAAAAAGTCGCAACTCCAGTTGAAAGGCCAGTTCGAGCGCATCCTGCAGGGCCGTTTCAGTTTCTGCACCCGCATACAGCGGAGCATGCCGTCGCAGATCCTGGAATCCCAGGGAGTGAACGATGCCTTCGCTGAAACCGGGCAAGGCGGAGACCAAGGCATTCAGGGTGGCCGATTCCAGACGAAACTCGGCGGGCGGGGCATCTTCGGGTTGGCGGTCGTCCTCCACTTTCACCACCAGACGCAAGCCATCCGGCGAGTTCTCCAGTTCGCCCCAGATGCCGACGTTGTCGTCCAGGTCATCCAGTTGCCAGTCGTCCACGCCAAACTGCGACGCGGACATCGACCAGCGCCAGGAGGCCGGATCTCCTTGAACCCTGGCCGCCATACGATAGACGCGCACGCCCTGCCAGCGCTCCAGCAGCAGTCCCAGCAGGGTGAACAACCCCATCGCCGTCCCGGGCTCGTCGCCTGACTGAATGGGCCAAAGCCCGATCCTCAGGGCTGGCTGCCCAAGGTAGATCGCCTGCCCTTCGCTGCCGGCCGTCCCGAATATCGCGGTCGCCACATTGGGCGCCGCCATCTGGCCCCGCATCATCAGTCGCTGTGCAAATTCGCGCATCGGCACCCCCTTTTCCCGGCACAAGTATAGGATTCCCGGTAGCGGGCGACAATTGCGAGTGTGTCGCTCTTGCATGCGCAAGCGTTGCCGATATGATGTTTGCATTCCGCTCAAGGATAATTCCATGACCGCTCAATTCCTTGACAGGGACCGTCCTGTGAACCTCTTGCGAGACCACATGGCGGGCTATGGGTATCAACGGCTGGAAACACCCGTCGTTGGGGACGCCAGTCTCTTCCTGACGCGCGCCGGCGACCGCATGATTTCGCGTCTTTTCACCTTTGGGCGCGGCGGTCGCGAACTGGCCCTGCGACCGGAATTCACCTCCCAGGCGGCCCGTCATTACGTGCAAGGCAAATTCGGCGGGGTGCAGCGCTGGCAATTCGCGGGGCAGGTCTTTGAGGAAAGCCCGCATGGGGCATCCAGGGCTTGCCAGAAATTTAGTTTTGGCGCGGAATTGTTCGGCCTGAACGGCCCTGCTGCCGATGCTGAAATCATGGCGCTGGCCCTGACCAGCCTGCAGGCACTGGACGCCTCCAACTGGCGCCTGGTGGTCGGGCACATCGGGCTCATGCGACAGATGCTGGCGCAGTTCGCCCTGGACGAACGCACGGAACGCTTTCTGATCAACAATCTGCGCAGTATCCGCCAGCACGGTGCAGATCATGTGCTGCATCTGTTTGAAGTCCAGCTGGCCGGCGCATCTGAAGGGTCAACAGGGTCACCGTCCGCGCCTCTGACTTCCACTGACACGTTGGACGAAACTGCCCTCGCCCAACTCCTGCGCACTTCCCTGCAAGGAACGGCGATGGGCGGGCGCGACCACAGGGATATTGCCAGGCGAATGCTGAGGAAACGTCAGCGCATGAGTGAACGGGACCAGGTGGTCAGGGCACTGGACCTGCTGCACCGCCTGTGCCAGCTCAGCCTGCCCTCGGACCAGGCCTTCAGGGCGTTGACCGAAATCACTCCGACGGAAGCCCGCCCAACCCTGCACAGCTGGCAAGAGAGCCTGGCCTTGCTGGGCAGCTACGGGCTGTCGCAGGAGAAGATTGTCATTCAGCCCGACCTCGCGCGCGAGCGGGACTATTACAGCGGCATGGTCTTCGAAATACACGCTTCCGACGGCCGGCATATGGGAGGCGGCGGGCGTTATGATGAGTTGCTCGTATTCATGGGCGCGCCGGACCCGGTGCCTGCCGTAGGTTTCGCCTGCTGGCTGGAAGATCTGGATGCAGCCTGGACAGCGGCGCCAGGGGGTGCCTCCTGGTCGGTCCTGCTGGACGGCAGCAACAGTTTGGCAGCGACCCGTCTGGCCCGGTTGTTGCGGTCAGAAGGTCTCTCCGCCGAACTTGGAAACGCGTTGCAGGCGGACTCCCTGGTGACCGATCCAGATGGCCGCATTCGCTGGCGCGGCCAGGATTTCAGCCTGGACGAAGCGACTGAATTGCTGGAGGCGCTGCGCAGTGCCTGAGAGAATCACGCTGGCGCTGCCCAGCAGGGGCGTGCTGGCCGATCCTACACTCGATTTTCTGCGCGGTTGCGGTCTGGCCGTTCACAAGCCCAACCCGCGCCAGTACACGGGCAGCGTGCGCACCCTGCCCGGCGTTGACGTCCTGTTTCAGCGTGTGAAGGACGTGGTGGCCAAGGTTGAAGCGGGCACCGTCGAACTGGGCATCGCCGGTTACGACCTGGTGCGTGAACTGGAAAGCGATGACTTGCTGACGATCAATGAACAACTGGGCTACGGACATTGCCGGCTCCAACTCGCCGTCCCGACCACCTGGGTCGACGTTCAGGGCATGGCGGACCTGGTCGACGTCGCCCAGGACTTTCGTCAATACCGTCACCGCAACCTGCGGGTTGCCACCAATTTCAATCATCTGGCCCGGCAATTCCTGCATGCGCACGGTCTGCATCACTACAGCCTGGTCCGGGCCGAGGGCGCCATTGAGGCAGCGCCGACTCTGGGCTATGCCGACTGCGTCATCGACCTGAGCCAGACAGGCACCACCTTGCGCGAAAACCATCTCAGGCCCCTGCCCGATGGCACGCTCCTGGAATCCCAGGCGACCCTGATCGGCAACCGTAGTCGCCTGCAGTCCCTGGGTCAGGGGCCGCGAGAACTTCTGCGTACCTTGCTGGAGTTGACGGACGCCGCCCTGCAGGGGAGGGAGCGCTACCTGCTCAGCGCCAATCTGGCAGGAGAGGACCCCGGTCGTCTGGCACAGAAAATCATGGACAATCCGGTGACGCGCGGTCTGGAAGGCCCGACGCTCGCCCCAACCTGGAATGAAGCAGGCCAGCGCGGTTTCGCCGTGACCCTCGTCATTTCCGCAGACCAGTTGTTGCCGGCCGTCGAGTATCTGCGCTCAATTGGCGGAAGACAGGCCAGCGCGCGGCCCCTGCGCCACGTCTTTCTGGAAGAATCGCCATCCTGGTCCCGCCTGCAACGGCTCCTGGACGACTCGCCTCAGAGCTGAGCCTCAATCTCGTCCAGCGCCTGGTCCAGTCGGCTGCGCCGCCCCCGGCTTTCCGCGCCGGTTTCAATCGCCTGGCACAAACCCAGCAGGCTGATGGCGGGAGGAAAGCGGGCACTGTCCGACAGATTCATGGTCAGCAGCGGGCAACAAAACAGCGCCAGCTTGAGATAGCGACGCCAGTCCGGTTCCAGCCAGCCTCGGGAAGACAACTCCCGCAACAAGGGCAACAGCACCCGTTCCAGCTTGCTGCGGAAAAACATCTCTCGCAGCGGCGGCAGAGTGTAGTCGTGCTCAACCTGCCAGCGGCCGTCTTCAGTTTCCATTACGCGAACCTCGGTCGCTGCGGCCTTTTCCCGTGGGAAATACATCCACATGGCGAATACATTGTGAAACAGGGGTTTGGCCAGGTCCAGCAACGGATGATGACGGCCGGCAAATGCCGGGTCAAAGTAGACCATCCCCTGCGAGGCCATTCGCAGAAACACATTGCCGTTGTGCGCATCGCCATGGCCCACAATGGAAGGGCCGGCCCTGGCTGGCCTGATTTTCTCGCCGGCGAGTTTAACCAGTGAGGCGAGACTGTCATCGTAGCGCTGGCCATTTATCGTCCAGCGGGCCCGCCAGACTTCATCTCGTGAAAATCGCCCCTGCGGCAAGTCAAACCTGGCGTTCCTGCCATAGAAGGTCGCCATCCTGGCGCCGGTCAGGCGGTGCCAGAACAACTGGTGCACTGCCGCTGCGCCCGCCTCCTCCGCCGATTGCCACTCCAGGGAAGGCAGATAATGGGCCAGCAATTCGTCGTCGCTCCTGTGTTGGGCGTGCTGCAGGGTCTCATTGTGCCTGCGGTCGCCCGTCTCGATCTGCCAGGCGAGATCGAAAACGGTGGGGTCCTCGACGAGTTCGTAAATCAGCAATTGCCGGCCCCAGGCCGTGGAGCTGTGGAGGGGGCGCACAACCGGCCAGCCGGCCTGCGACAGGGCTTCCGCCTGATAGTACTCGCTGATGGCGCTTTCCGGTTCGACGTGCGTCTTGAAAAACAGGCGTTGCCCGTCGGCAAGGGTCAGCGTCCCATTGATCGAATTGAGCGAAACGGCCAGCGGGCGGACCTGAACGTCCGCAATGTCCAGCTGGACAAAATCGCGCAACAGGGGCAGCAGGCGGGCCGAGGCTTCCTCCGGATCGCTGAATTGCAGCTGCTGAATGCGCTGCAGGGCAGCGTCACTCATGCGACAGTATCTCGTTGCGCCGGCGCAGGGCGAGGGCATGGGCCGGAAAGTCTTCGTAGTCGGCCAGCGTTATGGCGACTCCCTGCAGGCCTTCGTAGCCTTCCCGGGAAAGGTAAGCGACTCCGCTGCGCTTGAGAAAGTCATGGACGCTTACCGACGAAAAACTGCGCGCAAAGCCCCCGGTGGGCAGGATCGCATTCAGGCCCAGACAGTAGTTGGCAAGGGGAATGGGCGTCAGCGGCCCCAGCAGGATTTCGCCGGCGTTTTGAATTCGATTGAGCGTGACAAAGGGCTCGTCAGTCAGCAGTTCCAGGTGCTCCGGCGCATAGTCGTTGACGAAGGCGATTGAGTCGTCCAGACTCTCCGTCAGCAGAATGCCCCCGTAGCCGGACAGTACGCTTCGAACGAAGTCCCCGCGCCAGGCCGGAAGCTCGTCGATCAGTTCGGGCAAGTTCTGCCGGACGCCGTCGGCCACGCTCCGGCAGTGGGTGACCAGTAGCGCCGCCGAATCCGGTCCATGTTCCGCCTCGACCAGCAGATCTAGCGCCGCCAGTCGAGGATCTACCCCCTCGTCACAGAGAATGACGGCCTCGCTGGGTCCGGCCGGCAGTCCGACGTCGAGGTCGCCGTAGAGCAGGCGTTTGGCGGCAGACACATACTGGTTGCCCGGCCCAACGACCTTGTCCACCCGCGGAACCGTTTCCGTGCCGAAGGCGAGGGCGGCGATGGCCTGACTGCCACCGACAACATAGACCTCGTCAATGCCACAAATCCGGGCCGCCACCAGGGTGCCGGGGTCAGCCCGCCCGTCCGGCGCGGGTGGCGTCACCACGACAACCCGTGGCACGCCCGCAACCCGGGCCGGTGTGGCCAGCATCAGCATCACGGAAGGAAAGGCGCCCTTGCCGCGGGGCACGTATAGGCCGACGCTGGCGATCGGCGTGACCTTTTCCCCGGCCATGACTCCGGGCTGCAGTTCGCTGAACCACATTTCTTCCGGCACTTGTTGCCGATGAAATTTGCGAATGTTGTCGTGGGCAGTTTCGATGGCCGCGACCACCTCGTCGCTGACCGACTCCCCGGCGGCATCAAAATCTTCATCGGAGGCGCGCAACAGGCTGGCGTCAAATTCGGCACAATCCCAACGACGTGCGAAAGAGACCAGTGCATCATCGCCATTCGCTCGCACCTGGTCGACGACTTCCTGCACCATTGGCAAGAGGCTGCGGATATCCGTCTCCGCGCGTCGCATGAGCAGACTTCGCTCATCGGGAGACAGCAGCGCCAGTTCACGGTACTGAATCATAGGGCTGCCTCCCTGCCCAGAGCCCTTGACCGTCGATGCTGTCCATCCCAGCGGATGTCCGGCAACAGCAACCCGG
>DAOUIB010000135.1:0-3156 GCA_034428275.1 Anaerolineae bacterium | reverse complement strand
GTTTGCAGCCTGAATATAATTGGCTGTCAGCCATTGCCCGCGCTGCTGAAGAACATTTTTATCGCCTCCATGGTGATGGCGCGGCGAAACATGGCGTTGGGGTTGTGCACGGCATTGGCGTGGGCGTTGAGGCTGAAGGGCGCGAAAGCCTCGTGGGCGATGCGATGCTCGTGCATGTAGCGGCGCATGATGAGGGCGTTGAGGGCGACGAAGGTGGCGCCGTGGGCGCCCTCGAAATCGGCGTCGGCGGCGGTGGCCAGGGCCGTGGTGACCGGGCCGCCGGTGGCGTCGGTCATCTTCTCCACGCCGCAGACGGCGACCAGGTCCAGCATGCCGCTGGCGACGGCGCGCACGGCCGCCTGAATCGCGACTCCGCCGGAAGCGCAGGCCGCCTCCACGGTGGTCGCCTCCAGCCCGCGCCAGCCGACGTGACTGGCGATCAGGGCGCCCAGTTGCGTCTGGTTGCTGATGCGCGCCGCCAGCATGTTGGCGACAAAGAGCGCCTGGGGCAGGTCAACGCCGGCGTCGCTCACGGCGGCCTGCAGGGCGTCTGCCGCCAGGTCGCGCAGGCTCCGGTCCCACCACTCCCCGACGGGTGTCTGGCCAACGCCGAGGACGAAAACATCGCGCATGAATTCTGCTCCGGGAGCGAGGACCCTGCCGGCACTATAGCATGGCGACGCTCTCAATTCCTGTCGATTCAGGGCTGGCGGCGGACCTGGGCGGGCGGGCTTCCGCGCTTGTCAGCCCGGCCTGGCGCCCTTAGAATTGAGGGCCCGAAAAGACGATGGCGGAGTTGGCATGGCGCTGGACAAGATTGTGGTGCGCGGCGCGCGCGAACACAATCTCAAGGACATTGACGTCGATATCCCGCGCAACAGTCTGGTCGTCATCACCGGGCTATCCGGCTCGGGCAAGTCCTCACTGGCCTTTGACACCATCTTTGCCGAGGGCCAGCGGCGCTACGTCGAGAGCCTGAGCGCCTACGCGCGGCAATTTCTGGGGCAGATGGAAAAGCCGGACGTCGACCAGATTGAGGGGCTGAGTCCGGCAGTCTCGATCGACCAGCGCGGGGTCAGCCAGAATCCGCGTTCCACGGTGGGCACGGTCACCGAAATCTACGACTATCTGCGTCTGCTCTTCGCGCGGATTGGCGTGCCGCATTGTCCGGTCTGCGGCGACGAGGTGATGGCGCAAAGCGCCCAGCAGATCGTGGATGCCGTGCTGGCCCTGCCCGACGGAACGCGGGCGCAAATCCTTGCGCCGGTGATCCAGAACCGCAAGGGGCATCACGAACGCGTCCTGGAGGAAATTGGCCGGGCCGGTTTCCAGCGCGTGCGGGTTAACGGGGAAGTGCGCGAACTGGAAGAGGAAATCGCGCTCGACCGCTACAAAATCCACAACATCGAGATCGTCGTCGACCGCCTGATTATCCGTCACCACGACGACCCGGGCACGGAGGACGCGCGCGGTTTCGTCACCCGCGTGACGGACTCTATAGAGACCGCGCTGGAGCTCGGCAAGGGGCTGGTCGTCATCAATGACGTCACGGACGCGGAAGATCCCCGGGACATCCTGTTCAGCGAGCATCTGGCCTGCGTCAACGGTCATGGCAGCCTGCCGGAGCTGGAACCGCGGCTCTTCAGTTTCAATACGCCCAGGGGGGCCTGCCCGGACTGCCAGGGCCTGGGTTTCCGACTGGAGATCGACCCGGCGAACCTGGTGACGAACCCGGAGCTGGGGATTTCCGAAGGGGCCATCGATGCCAACGGCTGGAATCTGACCGAGTCTTCGGGTTGGACCCAGGGCATGATGCGGGCCCTCGCGCGGGAAATGGACTTCGACCTGCGCACGCCCTGGCGCGAGCTGACGGCGAAGCAGCAGGACGCCGTCATGTACGGGCTCGGCAAGCGCCGTCTGGAAGTGCAATATCGCAACAGTCAGGGCCAGACGCGCAGCTGGACCACCAGCTTCGAGGGGATCGTCAACAACCTGAATCGCCGCTATCGCGAGACGGCGTCGGACTTCATTCGCGATCGCATCGAGGAGTGCATGGTGCGCACGCCCTGTCCGACCTGCTCGGGGCAACGTCTGCGACCGGAAGCGCTGGCGGTCACGATCGCCGACAAGACCATCAACCACTCGACGTCGATGACCGTCAAGGCCTTGCTCGACTGGGTGCAGGGCCTGCGCGGCGAACAGGCTTCGCAGAATGGCGCCGCCCTCAGCGAGCGGGACCGTTTCGTGGCGCGCCAGGTCCTGAATGAAATCAGCGCGCGCGCCCGCTTCCTCAATGACGTGGGGCTGGACTATCTGACGCTCTCGCGCTTCGCCGGGTCCCTGAGCGGCGGGGAGGCGCAGCGCATTCGCCTGGCGACGCAGATTGGCAGCCGTCTGACCGGCGTGCTTTACGTGCTGGACGAGCCCTCTATCGGCCTGCACCAGCGCGACAACGCCCGCCTCATCGAAACGCTCCGGGGTATGCGCGACCTGGGCAACACCTTGCTGGTGGTCGAACATGACGAAGAGACCATGCGCTCCGCGGACTGGCTGATCGATCTGGGGCCGGGCGCCGGCGAGCGCGGCGGCCAGGTGGTTGCCGAGGGTCCGCCGGAGCAGGTGGAACAGGTTGAGGACAGCCTCACGGGCGCTTATCTCGCCGGTCGCCTGCGCATTGAGGTGCCGGAGTCGCGTCGGCCTGGCAGCGGGCGGGACCTGGTCATGCGCGGCGCCAGCGAGAACAACCTCAAGGGCATCGACGTGAGTTTGCCGCTGGGCACCCTGATCTGCATCACCGGCGTCAGCGGCAGCGGCAAGAGCACCCTGATGATCGACACCCTCTACCGTCAGCTGGCGCGACGCCTGAACAACAGTCGGGAACGACCCGGCGCGCTGGATGCGCTGGACGGGGCCGGGCACGTCGACAAGATCATCAACATCGACCAGAGTCCCATCGGGCGCACGCCGCGCAGCAACCCCGGCACCTACACCAAGATGTTCGACAGCATTCGCCAACTCTTCGCCGAACTGCCGGAGAGCAAAATCCGCGGCTACCTGCCCGGACGCTTCAGCTTCAACGTCAAGGGCGGCCGCTGCGAGAATTGCCAGGGGCAGGGGCAATTGCAAATCGAGATGCAATTCCTGCCCGACATTTAC
>DAOUIB010000134.1:0-12877 GCA_034428275.1 Anaerolineae bacterium | reverse complement strand
CGCGTGATTCAGGCGCGGCTCATGGCGACAAAGAGGGCGACCGGGGGCAAGGCTGAAATCCTGCTGCTTCGGCAACTGGACGACAGGCAATGGCTGGGCCTTGTGCGTGGCAAGGGATTGCGGGCGGGGGCCAGCCTGCAGCTGGTCGGAAGCGACATTGACGTTTCCCTGCGCGAAGAAGGCGAGGCTGGCCTGCGAGTCCTGCAATTTAGCCGCGGCATCAACAACGAACTGACCTCGCTGGGCCACACCCCCCTGCCCCCGTACATCAGGCAGCCGCTGACGGACCGCGAGCGCTATCAGACCGTGTACAGTCGACACGACGGTTCTGCGGCAGCGCCCACGGCCGGTCTGCACTTCACCAGGCGCCTGCTGGCGCGTCTGCAAAAGCAGGGGGTCCAACTCGCCTTTTGCACCCTGCACATCGGCCTGGACACGTTTCAGCCTGTCAAGGTGGACAAGGTGAGCGATCATCGTATCCACAGCGAAGAAGCCAGGCTGGGCCCCGCTGCTGCCGCAGCCATCAACCGGGCGGCAAGGGCTGGAGGGCGAATCATTGCGGTCGGGACGACCTCGGCCCGCACTCTGGAGAGCGCCGCTGCCGGCGCATCGATGAATGAAAGGGTCGCCGCCTTTGACGGCAACACCTCCCTTTTCATTGCTCCGGGATATCGCTGGCGCGCGATTGACGGGCTCATTACCAACTTTCACCTGCCTCGTTCGACCCTGTTGCTGATGGTCAGCGCGCTGGCCGGCAGGGAGAAAGTGTTGCGGGCCTATGAAATCGCCCGCGACAGTGGTTATCGTTTCTATTCTTTCGGCGACGCCATGTTTATAGGGCCGCAAACAGAGTGTTGACCCGGCGTTGGCCGATCGCTATACTGCGCCAGCCCTGAGGGGCACAAGCGTTGCCAGATTTCCCCGTCGGAGCCGCAATTGACCTGGGCCAGCCGGCGGAGGCAAGAGAAGCCTGGAGACTCCCATGTATGCGGTAATTCGGACTGGCGGCCGCCAGTTTCGCGCAGAAATCGGCAGGACGATCGACGTCGAGCGCCTCCCCTACGAAGTCGACGAAAGCTTTGATATCACGGACGTCCTGCTGGTTGAAGACGGCGAGAACACCGTCATCGGCCAGCCTGTGGTTGAAGGCGCGAGAGTGCGCGTGAAGGTGCAGGAACAGGGCCGCGGCAAGAAGATCATCGTATTCAAGTACAATCCCCGGACGAACTATCGCCGCAAGAAGGGTCACCGTCAGTATTTCACCCGCTTGCTGGTCGAGGAAATTGCCCTGCAAAACTGAAGTCAGGAGAGAGCAATGGCACACAAAAAGGGCGGTGGCTCCAGCAGTAATGGCCGCGACAGCAACTCCAAGCGCCTTGGCGTGAAACGCTTTGGAGGCGAGCAGGTCATCCCTGGCAACATTATCGCGCGCCAGCGCGGCACGAAATTTCATCCCGGTCTGGGTGTGGGCATGGGACGTGACTACACGATCTTTGCCACGACGACCGGCTTCGTCACGTTTGAGCGCATTCGCGGCAAACGCGGTCGCCAACGCATCAGCGTACTGGCAGAGCGGCCGCTGGAGGTCGCGCGCCAATGAAAGAAGCAATCCATCCGCAGTGGTATCCTGAAGCCCCGGTAACCTGTTCCTGTGGCAACAGCTGGACGACGGGCGCGACCGTCCCGGAACTGCGCACGGACATTTGTTCCCGCTGCCATCCCTTTTACACAGGCGAACAGCGCATTGTGGACACCGAAGGCCAGGTGGACCGCTTCCTGAAACGTTTGCAAATCCGCGAGGACTTTTTGCAGGAGGAGCAGGCGCGTCAGGAGGCACGTGTGTCACCTCAACGGCCGATGACCGACCTTGGACTGGCAAAGCGTCATTTGAACATTTTCATCGACCAGGGAATCGAGGAAGTGGGTCAGTTCATGGAACGGCTGGAACAGGGCGACAGCGCTATCCTCGAAATCCCGGGGATCGGTCGCAAGGCGCTGGCCGACGTGAAGCGGGAGTTGCGTACGCTGGGCTATGAACTGCCCGAAGGCGTCTGAGCTTCACTGACGGAATTCGGTAATGCAAGACCCGGCAGACACGCAGCTGCGCGTGTCTGTCTTCGTGCCGGAGAAGGACGGGGCAAGGTGAGCCCAACTGCAGGTCGCGTGGAAGTCATTTGCGGCAGTATGTTCTCCGGCAAGACCGAAGAGTTGATCCGTCGAGTCCGGCGCGCGGTCATCGCCAGGAAAAGGGTGCAGGTTTTCAAGCACAGTCTCGATGACCGCTTTGGCGGCAGCGGGCGCATCAGCAGTCATGACGACAGTCACGTGACGGCGGTGCAGATTGCCAGTACCGACCTGCTGCCAGGGTTGCTGCACGCGGACACCACGGTCGTCGCTATCGACGAGGCGCAATTCTTCGACAGCGACCTGTTGGCCGCCGTGGAGGCGCTCGCCAACCGGGGACTTAGAGTCATGGTTGCCGGCCTCGACACGGACTTCCGCGGGGAGCCCTTTGGCATGATTCCCGTGCTGATGGCGGTCGCCGAGGAAGTGACCAAACTCAATGCCATCTGTACAGTTTGCGGCGAAGCGGCCAGCCGAACGCAGCGTCTGGTCAACGGCCAACCGGCGCACGTAAACGACCCGGTCATCCTCGTGGGCGCCAGCGAGAGCTATGAAGCCCGCTGCAGGGCCCACCATGAGCTTCGCAGGGATCTCTGAAACGCCTCCCCGAAAATACTTTGCATGACAAACTAAATTGTGCTAGACTCGCCCTGACCGAATGAATGGAGCAAGTGATGGCAGTCAGGGCCCGCCCCTTTCAATTCGCGGAGCAGGAAGCGCCACGCCAGCAACCCGGCCTTTGGCTAAAGGACCGCCGCTGGGACATGAGCTTCATCATTCTCAGCGTCTTTCTGGTCCCGGTCCCCTATTTGCTTTATCTCTTCGGTGTCAATCAACTGGGACTGGATGCGGACCTGAGCCGCAACACGATCAATGCCTTTGTGGCTGTTGCCGTCGGTGGCCCCCACATGATGTCAACCTTCCTGCGCACAGGCCTTGACCGGGATTTCAGCCGGCGCTACCCGATGCTGTTGCGTTCTTCCATCATCATCCCGCTCATCGTCGTTGCGCTGGCCTTTCTCAATCTCACGCTTCTGCTCACTATCTTCTTTTTCTGGGCCATGCTGCACGTGCTGCATCAGGCGACCTATGTGACAGAGCTCTACAACCACCGGGAACACAAGGTGCTGAAGCGTCCTGAAATCAGACCTGTTGCCCGACTGATTGACTACGCCCTGATTCTTACCTGCCTGTTTCCCATGGCGGCGTTGAAAATCAGTGAAGGCAACTTCAGCGTTGGCACGAATGACCTCACGTCGGTCATTCCGCATATGTTTCAGGGCGCCTGGATCTTCACGGCAGCTGCCGTCGTTTTCCTGGTTGCGCTGGGTCTTTACGCGGTCAAGACTGTGATGGAATACCGTGCGGGCCAGATCAACTGGCCCAAGACCATTTTCATCACCCTGACCGTGGCCGTCTTCTTTCCGCTGGCGGGCTTCGAAAACCTGGACACCGCCTTTCAGGGCGCCAACACCTGGCATTCATTCCAGTACCTGCCACTGACCTTTTACATCATCAAGCTGAAGCAGCGCAGTCAGCCACGTTTCGAGCGCCAGGCCCCGCTGGTCGCCCGCTTCAGTCGCGGCGAAAACACCCGTGGGCTCTACGTCCTCAGCACCTTGATGCTGGGCGGCTCGCTCGTCATCTTTCTGCTGGTATACGCGATTGCCGGCGCCGTCATTCCGGACATCGACCCAAACCGGCACTTTGACATCGCCTATTACACAGCGATTCTGTCATTCCTGTGGATTCACTATTACCACGACCATTTCCTGTTCACGGATTTCGAGGCCCTGGACGAGGCGCACTATTCCTGAGAGTCGCCCAGGCTGCTGAAATCCGTGTGCAGCCACTGCAAGGGATTGACGGCCACTCCGTTGACCCACAATTGCCAGTGTAGATGTGAACCGGTCGAGCGACCTGTATTGCCCATCTTGCCGATGCTGTCCCCGGCCCGAACAAAATCGCCGGTGACGACATCCATTGCCGACAGGTGCCAGTAGCCGGTAAAAACTCCCAGGCCGTGGTCCAACAGGATGGACAGGCCACGCACGTTCAAATCGGCGGCCAACACGACAAGACCATCCGCCACCGCCCGAATCCCCGTGCCGGTGGGTGCGGCGTAGTCGACGCCAAGGTGAAGACGGTCGTAGGGGCCGCGGTTATAGCTGCGCAGCGTGCCAAAGCGCGAAACAATTCGGCCGGCGGAGGGCCTCATCATGAGGCCGTCGAACCAGCGCCCCGGCCGAAATCCGGAAACCAGATGCTGCAACAACTCCTGTTCGACGAGCTCGACTTCGGGTTCCAGGGTGTCGAGATCGTCCTGGGGGAGAATGATCGCTTCCCTGCCAAAGATTCCTTCATGAATCTCGATGGGCCACTGGAAGCCCACCATTTTCTCGCCATCATCCACGTCGATCGCCAGGGTTTGATACCCGGCTTCAGTGTTCATGGGAACGCCCAGGAGGGCCCAGTGCGTCAAACCATTTTCACCAGAAATGAAGTTCAGTTGCTTGCCCAGAAAGCTTCCCCGTAGTTGGGAAGGTCTTGAGGTTTGCAGCAAGAGGCGGGCGCTTTCGCCCTCCCGCAGCACGGCAGGACCGGTTTGCAGGGCAGTAACCGGATCGGGCCAGGGGGCAGTGATGTAGGTGGGTTTGAGGCCCGGAATCTCGATGACCTGGCCGACGTGGAGGAGAGAGGCGTTTTCTATCTCGTTGTGCTCGACCAGGTCATCAAGGGCCAACTCGAACTCGGCAGCGATTTGTGACAGCGATTCGCCCTGGGAGACGCGATGGGTAAGCACAGAACCCCGGGCAACGTTCAGCACCGGTTCAACGTACGAGGGCAAGGGCGGCCGGGCCGCGGGGGCGGGGGCCAGGGGGACCTGCAGTTGCTGCCCAACGAAAATGAGTGAAGGGTTGCTGAGGTTGTTGACCTGGGTGAATGCCTCAACGGAACTGCCGAATGTGGCAGCGATCTTGAACAGCGTGTCCCCCTGCTGCACGATGTAAAGGCTGCCTTCGGCCGCGTCCTGGGCGACGCCTGCCTGAAACGGCAAAAACGTCAGCAGGCCTGTGATCAGGAAGACACGGACTATTTGAATGAGGACGGGAGATTTCACGGAATGATCAGTACCTGGCCCACGTCGAGAATACTGGTCACTGTGATGTTGTTGGCACGTGCGAGATCTTCGATCGTAACCCCGAATCTCAGGGCAATGTCATTGAGTGTATCGCCGCGCCGGACGGTGTAATTCTGCCTGCTGGCCGGTGGCGAGGGCACCGCCGGTACGACCAGCGCCTGGCCCACCACCAGGAAATTCACATTGACGCCGACGTTCAATTCGGCGAGTTCGTTCACCGCAATGCCGTAAAGGTCGGCGATTCCGGTAAAGGTATCGCCGGCCCTGACCACATACCAGGCCGCGCTGGCGTCCAGCTCCGGCAAGGGAGTCGCAACCGGAGCGACTGCCGAGGGAATGGAAAGCTGGTTGCCTGGATGAACCAGGCTCGCGTCGCTCAAACTGTTGGCTTCCAGGATAGCCGTCACGCTGGTGGCATAGCGGAGGGCAATGGATTCCAGAGTCTCGCTCTCGCCCACAACATGGTAGACTGGAACCGCTGTCGGGAAAGGCGTGGGGCCAATGGCCACAGCCATCGCCGAGATGACGTCTTCGTCAAATGCATCCAGGATCAGTCTGGTCTGGTCAAACCAGACCTGCGTATTGCGCACGGGATCGTTGGCCAGGGCGCGAAGGAAGACCGTCACGTCCTCGTCCGTAGCCTGGGTGACCACCACATATTCACGCCAACTGTCGTAAATCTCGTAGGAAATCTCTGACCACACGACGTCTTCGCTTGACGGATCGGTCCCGCCGCCGGGGTCAATGCCGACTTGCACAAAAACGTCTCCATCCCTTTCGCTTTGTTCGCGGTCATCCGTGACGGATGACCAGACCCATGCGAAGGCGCTGAAGCGCAACCAGGAATCGCTTTCCACGTCCTGAACCTGCTGAAAGAGACCGGCGTCGAAGGTGGCATAGAAGCTGCGCAGCGACTGGGCGTTTTCGCCCTCATGGACGTAGGAGAACTCATCCGATTCCCGGGCAGAAATGAATTCTGGCTGCAAAAGTTCCCAGGTCGGTGCATTGTCCCCTTCCGGTTGCCGGTGCCATGGATTCCAGTTTTCGGCGACCTCAGTGAGCGAATCGCCATCCCTTGTGCCGAATTCCTCTTCAAAGCCCGGATTGTCCAGTGCATTGCCGTCCCGGGCGTTGGCTGTGCCGGCCAGACCGACTAGCAACACCAGGGGCAGCAAGAGCAAGCTGATCGACTTTAGTGGGGTCATTGTCACATCCGGCCAGTAGAGTGAAAGTGAATGGTCACCATTCGGAAAGACTCAAGGCATTATACCAGGCCCTGAAAGATTTGCGCCATTTTCGGAAAGAGGCGATTGAGTCCCCGCCCCTGCTTGCGCTATACTTCACAGGCTCCTGACAGCCTACCTCAAGTTGAGGCATATTGAATCTCCACGAATATCAATCCAAGGCCCGCTTTGCGGAATTCGGCATTCCCGTGCCGACGGGCACGGTGGCCCACACCCCCGATGAAGCCTTTGACCTGGCCCGGCAAGCCGGCTGTGCGGTCGTGGTCAAGGCGCAGGTCCTGGCGGGCGGGCGTGGCAAGGCTGGCGGCATAAGGCTGGCAAACACGCCGGAAGAAGCCCGCGATCACGCCAGTGCCATTCTCGGCATGCAAATCAAGGGGCACAGGGTCCGGTCTGTCCTGATCGATCCGGCAGCCAGCATTGCCCAGGAAATCTACCTGGGGATCGCCAACGACCGTGCGGAAGCCAGGCCTGTCCTGATGGCTTCGGCCGAGGGTGGTGTCGAGATTGAAGAAATCAACCGCCTCAGACCGGAGGCGATTGTTCGCGAACACGTGGACCCCGTCGCCGGCCTGTTCAGCTTCCAGGCGGTCAGGCTGGCCAGCGCCATGGATTTGCCAAGAAAACACTGGCGTGCTTTCGGCCAGATCGTGGCGGCTCTTGTTCGTTGTTTTGAAGAGAGCGACGCCGAGCTGGCTGAAATCAACCCGCTTGTCATCACCGAAGACGACTCCCTTTTGGCGCTGGACGGCAAAATGGTGATCGATGACAACGCCCTGCCGCGACAGCCACGCCTGGCAGCCCTGCATGACTCCTCTGAACTGTCCGGGGCGGAGACAATGGCCCGGGAAGCAGGCATCAGCTATGTTCGCCTCGACGGGCAAATCGGTTGCATGGTGAATGGCGCAGGGCTGGCCATGACCACCATGGACATGACCCTGCTTTACGGCGAGGCTCGCGGCATCGGCCCCGCCAACTTTTTGGATATTGGCGGCGGCGCCAGAGCAGATACCGTCGCGACCGCCCTGCGGATCATTTTGTCCGATGAGAATGTCAAGGTAGTGCTCTGCAACATTTTTGGCGGCATTACCCGCGGCGACGAGGTCGCCCGCGGCATTCTCACAGCCTGTGAGGAAGTCCGGCTGACGGTGCCCATGATCATCCGGCTGCAGGGCACCAACGCGGAAGAAGGCAGTCGCATCATCAACGATGCCGGGCTTGCCGGCATCCAGGCGGCGAGTACCCTGACGGAAGCGGCTCGCATGGCGGTGGACGCTGCGGGAAAGAACCCCTGACATGAGCATTCTGGTTGACGAAAACAGCAAGGTCATCGTCCAGGGCATCACGGGACGCGAAGGCGGCTTTCACACGCGCAAGATGATCGAATACGGCACCGCCGTTGCCGGCGGTGTGACGCCGGGCAAGGGCGGCGAATGGTTTGAGGGCAAACCCGTCTTTGATACGGTCGCGAGCGCCGTGAAGGTCACCGGCGCGGACGTCAGCCTGGTCGCGGTGCCGGCGGCATTTGCGCCGGATGCCATTTGTGAGGCCGCTTTTGCCGGCATTCGTCTCGTCGTGTGCCTGACCGAATTCATCCCCGTCCGAGACATGATGAAGGTCATGCACCACGTGAAGCAAACGGGCTGCCGTCTTGTCGGCCCCAATTGTCCGGGACTGCTTTCCCCGGGCCTGGCCAAAATCGGCATCATGCCGGGTTTCATCGCGACGCCCGGGAACGTCGGCGTGGTCTCGCGCAGCGGCACCCTCACCTATGAAGTCGTCTACGCGCTCTCACAGGCCGGCATGGGCCAGACGACCTGCATCGGAATCGGTGGCGACCCCGTCATCGGCACGAGTTTCGTCGATGTCCTGCGCCTGTTTGAGGAAGACCCGCAAACAGAAAAGGTTGCCATCCTCGGTGAAATCGGCGGGCGCGCGGAAATCGACGCCGCCGAATTCATCCGGGAACACATGACGAAGCCGGTAGCCGCGTTCATTGCCGGGGCCAGCGCGCCGGAAGGCACGCGCATGGGGCATGCCGGCGCCATCATTGAGGGCAGTGAAGGCACGGCAGCCAGCAAGATTGACGCTTTGCGCAACGCCGGCGCCCGTGTTGCGGAAAACCCGGAGCAAATTCCGGACCTGTTGCGTTGAGGAAATTCAGCGACCAATCAGGGCGCAGAAATTGATCGCCTCGGGCGTGCCGCAGGCGGCCAGGCCCTGAACAAGCATAACCGCCACGACGCCGCCACCCACCAGCAGCGCGACAAGCGCCAGGCAGCCGCACCAGGCGACAGGGCCACCCGACAACAATTCCATGAACACGGCGGCAAGCCCGCTGATGAGTTCGAGCACGCCGCCAAGCGCCTGCAGGCCCAGAGACAGGACCAGGCCGGCCACGCACAGCAAGGCGCAGGCCCCGGCCAAAACAAGCGGATTGTTGGGGTCCAAAGACTGAATCACCTCAGTCATCAGCTTCTACGCCAGGTGCGGGGCAGGAGCCGGTGGTGACCTCCTGCCGCAGAAATGTTTCGTCCTGCTTGTTGTAGCAACTGCAAAAGGTGGTGGCCGTCTCTTCATCCAGTTGCTGACCACGCCACAACAGGAAACGGGCCTCAGTCTGAAAGCACTGCCTGAGTTCATAATCGTGCCGCGAAACGTGGGAAATGGCGAGCCCCGCGCGTTGTGCGTCCTGCACGAGCCACAAGCGAAACTCTTCTTCCGGTGCGGGACCGCTGCGCAGGCGGATTTCTCCCTGCGATGCCAGCGCAAGCGCCAGACAGGGCGTTGAAATCAATATCAGCCAAAACACCAGGAAAAACAGGCGAAACAAACGCCCTGTGGCCGTTTTCAAGGCTCGCCGGCCCTTCACTGGTACTGGCCGAGGTCCGCACCCACCTGTGAAATGCGCAGTTGCAGTTTATCGTTGCGATCATAACTGGCGTGCACGAAGAGCGGAGGAGCCTCGTCTGCCATGTCAAGAATCAATGGCAACATTTGCGGCAGGTCCTCGACCAGTGGCAGGGACTGAAGGTGCTCTCGCGAAACCCATTGCAATTCACCTTCAGGCGTTGGACCTGCAGGAGTTTGACATTGGCAGACGCAGGTGAAGACAAACAACAGGACTCCGGTATGGCTCCCCGGATCGATGTTGTAGACGGCACGGAGTCTTAACTGCGAGACTTCCAGTCCGGTTTCCTCGAGTATTTCTCGACGGACGCCAGTGGCTGGATCTTCGTCCCTTTCCAGGTGGCCGCCCACTCCGTTGTAGCGGCCAGGGTAGATGCGACTGTCCTGGCGGCGTTTGATCATCAACACTGAATCTTCGTGGCATACAAAGGCGACGGTACGCGGAACCGTCAACCAGCGTCCCCGGTGATCGTCAGCGCCTTGCAGAGCGGCGCCCATTGCTCCCCTTTGCACTCTGCCCGGTTCCTGTGCTACGCTCAATCCGGTCAAACCGGAGTTTTTGAGCGTGACGGACAACCTGCGCGCGCCCGTGCCGGACCTGCGGATTGTGCCGGCCGCGAGTCTACATGCGCATGAATCACACGATTCCCAGCGTTCCCGGCCACTGATGGAACGGTTGCGAAAAGATGAGTATATCATCAACCCGCCGGTCGTTGCCCCGATCGACGAGAAGAGCTTCGTCATTCTTGACGGCGCGAACCGATGCCATGCCCTGCGCGCTCTTGGATTTCCACATCTGCCGGTCCAGGTTGTGAATTGGGAAAGCGGGCAAATTCAGCTGGATACCTGGAATCACATCGTGAGCAACTGGACCGAAGCTGACCTGCTTGACGGCCTGGCAGAATTGCCGGATCTGACCATGGAGGCCAACAGCGCCAGCCGCCCGGTCGCCAGCCTGGTTTTGACCGACGGGACCCGAATGAATCTGATGTCAGGTGACCAGGACCCTCATTCGCGCAATGCCCTGCTCTGTCAGATCGTTGCCGTGTACCAGCGCAACGCCGTGCTGTATCGCAGCGTACTTGAGAAACTGTCCCAGGCGCGCGAACACTTCCCGGAGATGGTGGCCATGCTGCGCTTTCCCAGGGTCACGTTCAGGGACATTATCACCGCCGCCCGGGAAAAGGCCTGGATTCCACCGGGCGTGAGTCGCCATATCATCAGCGGACGCGCCCTGAGAATCAACTATCCGGTGCGTCACCTTGCGGAAGACGGCCGCAATTCCAGGCAAAAGAATGAAGACATGCAGGAGTGGCTGCGTCAAAAGCTGGCGCGCAGGGAAGTGCGTTTTTACGCCGAATCGACCTACCAGTTTGACGAATAGGAACAGCGATGACACAGACAGCGAGTGAGGCGCTGGCTACGGCTACCTTTGAGAGCGACGGAGTAAACTACCGGCTGCTGCGTCTTCCGCCAAACGCGATTACGGCAGCGGCCGGAGTTGTCGCCGAAATTGGCGAACCTTTTTGCGCCCTGGTCGTTGACAGCAGGGAGCTGTCCCTGATTCTGCCTGCAGCCGCTGTGGAAAACTTCCGCGTGAGGCTGCCGGAAGTCGACATTGCCGACGAGATTTGCAGACTCATAACCATCAACGTGGTCATGGAACCGGAACTGACCGGGCTGGTTGCGGCTGTCAGCGCGGCGCTTGCTGACGCCGGCATTCCCCTGCTCCCCTTTGCAGCCTTCAGTCGCGACCACTTGCTGGTCATGGCCGAACATGCAGAACAGGCGCTGGCTGTGTTGCATGGCCTGCAACACCAGGACTGACAGGAGAGTTCCACTGGACATTCCGATTCTGCCGCAGGACGCGGTCCCGCTCCCCAAAGACGAAGTCAGAATAATCGAAGTCACGGCGACGCCCTGGCCGGACAGATTTCGCGTGCGCGTTCACGTGCGATTGACAGCCTTTCATGAGCGACCGAATCTCATATTGGTGGCGCATGACGAAGACGATCGCATTGTCAGTGAACTCGACGTCATTGAGACCATGAGCAATGACATGGAGTTCACGATGCACCTGCGCGACGTCGACGACCCGGCGGGCCTGTACACGCTGACGGTCGCACTCTTTTATGAGTCCCGCAATCCGCCGCAGCACCAGGTCATCGAGACCTTCTTCGTCCCCGCGGCCGATTCAGGTGATGAAGGCTGATGCATCTGCGCCTTGAACACCATCAGGTTGCGCAAATCCTGCAATACGTGTCTTCCAGTGCGCCGCAGGAAGCATGCGGTCTGCTCGGAGGCGAGGGCGGCAGGGCGCGCCGCATCGTTGCGATTGACAACGTCGCTGCGGACCCTTCACGCCGCTATGAGATGGATGCCTCGCAACTGCTGCGGGCCCTGTTTGCATTTGAACGCGAAGGGCTGGAGTTGTGCGCCATCTGGCACTCGCACCCGGACGGGAAGCCCCTGCCCTCGGCGGAGGACATAAGGGCAGCCTCGTGGCCCGAGGTTTGTCAGTTGATCGTTGGCTTTACCAACGGCAGGTCTGAACTGGGCGCCTGGCGTATCGCGTCGGGCGAAGCGAGCCGCGTGCCCCTGCAAATCGGCAGCCACGCTCCGGACCTGTTGCCAGAGGAAGAAACCGGACGGGAACGCCTGGCCATTTGGGCCAGCGCCGCGGTGGCGGTCATACTGGCTCTGTGGCTGGCGTTGGCTCTCTTGCCCCCTGCCCCGAAGATTCCCTGAAAGAATGTCAGGGTCCTGCCTCCTGGCAGCAACGGTCATCGGGGCTCTTGTGGCGGCGCTTTCAAATCTGCAACCTGCTGCAGGAATCTTAAGAACAGGAGACAAGAACAGGCTTTCACTCACGAGAACTCTTCGCCAGCGTCGTTTCCTGCAGGGAAGTCTGCTTTACGCTGCGCTGACTTTGTCTCTGGTCCTGGCCCTTCAGTTCCCGTGCGGCGAAGACTTTTCGCCAGCCGTCCTCCTGGAACTCACGCTGTTGGGACTGTTCGTCCTGATTGCCGGCATTGACATTGAACATCGACGAATTGCGCCCCTGACGCTGGCTCTCGCTGCACTACTGTCTCTAGCCCTGGCCGCATTTTCAGGCGCCCTGGGGACTGCGCTATCGGGCGGCATCGCCGGTTTGCTGGCTGGTTCCACTCTGTACGCCGGCGGCAGGCTTTATCGTCGGCTTACGCATCGTTTCGGGCGAGAGCTGCCTGGTATCGACCCCTTTGGCGCGGCGGATGTCCTCCTCCTGGGCGTATGCGGGCTTTACACAGGCTGGCCGTCGATTGTGTTGGCGCTTCTGCTGGGGGTGGCGGGCGCCGGCATCACGGCTGCAACCTTGCTGCTGGCCGGGAAAGTGTCGCTGCGTTCCGCCCTGCCGCTTGCGCCCTTCCTGCTGGCTGGCGCCTTGCTGGCGACCCGAGGGTCAGGCCTGGGGATG
>DAOUIB010000133.1:0-2174 GCA_034428275.1 Anaerolineae bacterium | reverse complement strand
GCATCGCCGCCCGGAAGCACGAATCCCCGTTTCATGGCTTTCAGTCTTCGCGGATGGTCACAGAGCGCAACCGGTCGCCCTGCTCGATGGCGTCGACCACCCTCTGCCCCTCGCCCGTGACCGCGCCAAAGACCGCGTGGCGCCCGTCAAGGTGGGGCGTCGGCACGTGCGTGATGAAGAATTGCGAGCCGTTGGTGTCGGGGCCGGCGTTGGCCATGCTGAGGATGCCGGCGCGGTCGTGCTTCAGCGCCAGCGCCGACTCCTCGTCATCGAAGCGGTAGCCGGGCCCGCCCCCGCCGCTGGCCGTGGGGTCGCCGCCCTGGGCCATGAAGGGTCCCTGTGGCGGGTCCTTGATGACGCGGTGAAAGACCGTGCAGTCGTAGAAGCCCTCGCGCGCCAGAAAGACGAAGTTGTTGACGGTGAGCGGCGCTTCACTGGCGAAAAGCTCGATCTCGAAGGAGCCGCGGTCGGTGTCGAAAATGGCGGTGAAGGACTTTTCGGCGTCGATCTGCATGGCGGGCGGCGCGTCGTATTGCTGAATAATTTTCTGCTGCACGCAGTTGATAACCCCCTCCGGCGTGGGGGTCTTGGGCAGGCCGGTGGTGCAGGCCGCCAGCAAAAGAATGGTGATCAGAAGGCGGGGGGTCACGGGCATATGATTTCCTGGTCCTGTCCTGGCGCGTCGCCATGGCGGCAGGCGCTGCGTCCACACCGGGACGGCGTCGCTGCGCGCTATACTGGCATCATGACCCGTCCCCGCCATTCCTGCAATGCAGAACCGCGTCCACGCCGGCATGCAGGACGGGTCGCGTGAAAGCCCTCGTCACCGGCGCCACCGGCTTCGTCGGCTCGCACGTGGCGCGCGCCCTGGTCGAGGTCGGCCACGAGGTCCGCGTGCTGCACCGCCGCAGTTCGCGGATGGACGCGCTGGAAGGTCTGGATTTCGAGCCGGTCATTGGCGACGTGCTCGAGCGCGAGGCCCTGGCGGAAGCCTGTCAGGGCTGCGAACTGGTCTTCCACGTGGCGGCGGTGGCGGCCTACTGGCGGACGGAACGGTCGCAGATGTACGCCATCAACGTGGAGGGCACGCGGCGGGTGCTGGCCGCCGCGCGCGCGGCCGACGTGCGCCGCGTGGTCTTCACCAGCAGCGCCGCCTCGCTGGGTCTGCGCCGCGATGGCCGCCCCGTCGACGAATCGGCGCGCTTCAACCTGCTGCCGCACCGCTTCCCCTACGGCCACAGCAAGCACCTGGCCGAGCGCTGCGCGCAACACGCCGTGAAGGAGGGGGGCCAGGACGTGGTCATCGTCAATCCGGTTATCGTGACGGGCCCCGGCGACCTGAATCTCATCTCCGGCCGCTTCGTCACCGAGATGCAGCGCCTGCAATGGCTGATCCCCGTCAGTTCGGGCGGCGTGGGCGTGGTCGACGTGCGCGACGTGGCGCGCTGGCATCTGGCGGCGGCGGAGCGCGGCCGCTGCGGCGAGCGTTACATTCTCGGCAACGTCAACTACAGCCTGCGCGAGTGGTACGCGCTTTGCGCCCGGGCCGTCGGCGTGGCGCCGCCGATCCTGCAACTGCCGGATGCGGCGCTGCCGCTGCTGGCCGGCCTGGTGGCCCTGGCGCGGCGCCTGGGCATGCAGCCGCCCGCCGATCCCTCGCAGGTCCGCATGGGCGGGCGCCGCCTGCACTTCGTCTACGACAAGGCGCACAGGGACCTGGGCCCGCCGCAAATCGACATGTTGCAGAGTTTGCAGGATACGGCCGACTGGTACCGCGCGCGCGGCTTGCTGCAGGAGGGACGCCTGGGGCGCATGCTGCGGGCCCTGCGCCCCGGCTGAGCGCGGCTACTCGCCTTCGCCGACGGGTTCGCGATTGGTGGTGATGCTGGTCCAGGCGAGACGGTCGCTGCGCAGGTGGGCGTAGACCGGTTTCTCGTTGCGCAAGAGGTCCACCAGGACGGAGATATCGCGGAAGGGCAGATAAATCGTGCCCTTGCGACCCTCCAGATCCACCTGCGGCTGCGGGAAAGGCGAGCCTTCTTCAAGGAAATAGACGTCCAGCATGGCGTCATCGCCGAGGCAGCGCACAATGCCGCGCAGCAGAATCTCCTGGCCTTCGACGCCTCCTTTCTTTTCTCCTTCTTTTTGCAAGGCTCGTAGCATATCGCCCCAGT
>DAOUIB010000132.1:0-1660 GCA_034428275.1 Anaerolineae bacterium | reverse complement strand
TCACGTAGTCCAGCAGATAGTCATGATATTGCCGCGCGCTGGCATAGATGCCGAAGTGCAGCGGAAATCTCTTTCCAGGCATGTGCGAATAGAAGCGGGAGGTGTTCAGTTTCAGCGAGGGGTACAGGCGGTCCCAGGTGGAGCCGATGACCGCTTCCCGGTCAATGACCCGATGAGCGATTCCCGCCTCTTCCAGCGCCAGCGCGCAGGCGATTCCGGCCGGGCCGGCGCCAAGGACCAGCACCTCGTCGCGAAGCTGCATGGCGTCAGTTGCCCGCGCGCGCCGTGGCGGTGGCGATCAGCAGCGGCCGCAGGGCCGTGGCCGCTGCTTCCGCTGTGAGGGCAAAGTCCGCCGCCTCGGCGGTGCCGCGCGGCAGGGCCGCTTCGATGAAGGCGTCGCGGGTCGCCACGACCCGTTCTTGCACTTCATCGTATTCCTCATGGGGATACTGAAGGCCCAGAACGCCAACGCCATACAACGCGGCCACAAACATGATGCCCGCCAGGAGCAGCACCACCAGCGCGGCGCGGCGGTTGCTGGCCCGCAGCGACCGCGTGTGCACGCGCATGGGCAGGGAGGCCTCCGGTTCGGCCAGGCGCTGCGCCAGACCGTCCAGATCTCCTGGCTCAACGGCTTCCAGGTGCTCGATCAGGCCCGGCAGGCGAGCGTCTTCCGCCAGCAGCGGCACGATGCGCCGGCCGCCATCCAGGGCCAGTTCCAGTTGCGCCAGCACCTGTTGGTCCTCCACGGCTTCGGTCGACAGCAGCACCAGCGTCGCCTCTCCCTCCACCGCCGCCAGGTTTTGTTTCACTTGTCGCGCCCAGCCGGAGTCGGCGGGACGGTGAATGATGTCGATCATAGGCCTCTCTGCAGACTGCGAATGTAGTTGACCAGATGCCAGCGCCCGCTCTCCGAAATGCTCCCCGTGCAGGGCGGCAGGGCGCGCCAGCCCTCCTGCGTCATGGTGAAGAGTTGTTCATCGCGCAGACGTGGCAGACGCGTGGCGATTTCTTCCAGCGCGTCCCCCTCCCAGGCGCAGTGTTCATCATACAACGAATGCCCGCGCGCCAGTGAGGCCGCGTCGGCAAGCTCCGGGTTGACGATCGTCGGCAGCGGCCAAATCGTTTCGCGCCAGGCGGCATCGTTGCGCGCCACCAGCGCCACGCCCAGCCCGACGATCAGCCCGAAGGCCAGGGTCGCCCCGATCGCCGTCGCCAGACTCGCCGGTTGCCAGTTCAGCCAGCGCAGGGCGCGCCGCAGCGGCGACAGCATCGACCACAGGAGGGCCAGGGCCAGCAAAAGGGTCGCCAGCCAGTGCTGCACGCCGGTCGGCAATGTCGTGCCCGGCGCCGCCCCCCCTTCAATCTCCCAGGCGAAAGCGGCCCTCCGCGTGGTTTCGGTATCAACCTGGAAATCCACCAGGGTCTGCCAGTGACCTTCCTCGTCGACGACATCCGTGCTCAGGGTGAAGAGCCCCTCGTCCAGGGCGACCGCTTCCAGCCAGGCGCTGCGCCAGTCCCGATGCGGCGCCACCACCTGGACCTGGACCTGCGTCGCGCCGGGAATGCGCAAGTCAAGGCTGTTGATGCCCGGCCCGCCCGGCGCCAGACTGACGTCGACACGACTTTCCGCGACCCGCTGTGTGGCGGAGGGCGCGGC
>DAOUIB010000131.1:0-4081 GCA_034428275.1 Anaerolineae bacterium | reverse complement strand
CGTTCAGGTGGCGCAACAACAGGGGAGCCAGCCTGTTCCGTCGATAAAGACATGGCGCGTGCAAATCGGGCGGGACCAGATGGGGATAATTCAGACGCTGCGGCAAGACTGGCACGCACCGGCAGTACATGGCCTCCACCACCGCCATGCCGAAAAAGTCCTGCCACGCGGCGCTGACGACATAGTCCGCTGACCACAACAGGCGGGAATAGTCCTCTTCGTCGTCAACATGACCGTACTGCACAATCCGGTCGCCGAGCGTGGCCCGGGCCGCCTCAAATTCCCTGGGCTCCCGCCGCCGGTTGGCCCCTGCCAGCGCGACGCGAAAGGGGACTCCATCCGCGGCCAGGGATTGCAGGGCATCCAGAAACAGGGATGGATTCTTGTCCTCGTCCCAGCGATGATTCCAGAGGATGAGCGGGACCTCCCGGCCTTCCGGCGTGGTGGAACGAAATCGATCGTGGCGCCGCAACTCCATCCCCGGGGCCAGCACGCCGGACTTTTCGCGTATGCCTTCGACGCTGTCTTCCTCGTTGAAGTCCCCGAAATGACGCAGCATTCGCGGCAATTCCTCGAGAAAAACGTCAAGGTGCCAGGCGCTGTTGAAGAACACACGGTCCGCAGCCAGCGCGCTGATGTAGTTTACGAACCCGTACTGCCAGCCATGGCGCTGGCGCGCATTTTGCGGATAAGTCAACTGGTTTTCGTGCAGGTACAGGGCCAGCGGCGCAGAACAGGACACAAGGGCGCGAAACGTCGCGACGTTCATCATGCCTGACGCCAGAACGACGTCCGCCTGCGTCCCGCGTTCGCGCATCATTCTGGCCAGGCTGACCGCGGCGCCCTGCATGCGCCATTTCCAGAACTGCGCAGGCAGGGTCAGCAACTCGACGCGATGCGCGGAATGACGGACGTAACCTTCAGCCCAGACGCGGTGGCTGCCACCAAACCAGGGTTCCAGCAAAAGGACCTTCATTGCAGGCCGGCGGCCGCCAACTCAATGACCCTTGTGGCGCCGTGCCTCGATGACATTTCGAATCGATTCCAGCCGGGTCAGGATACGCATCAATTGACTGGCGCTGCGAATCTCGATCGTCAGTTGCAGCGTGGCAATGTTGCGCGAGGTCACCACGTTGACGGCGGACATGTTGACGCCGGCATCCGCCACAACCGCGCTGATGTCCCGCAAAAGGCCCTCGCGGTCCCAGGCCGTGACCTCAATGGGCACGGCGTAGCGTTGTTCGTCCGCTTGCTGCCCCCAGCTCACCTCGACGATTCGTTCCCTTTCCGAAACGCTGCGCATGTTGCTGCAGTCCTCGCGATGCACCGTGACGCCCCGACCGCGCGTGATGAAACCGACGACGCCGTCGCCTGGCATCGGATTGCAGCAGGTCGCGAGGTTGACCAGCAGGCCGCCGGTGCCCATGATGTTGATGGCGCCGGTAGACTGTCCGCTGGCGGGACGCGCCGGCGTTGCCAGCTCCTCGCTCTCCAGCATTCGCTCAATCAGCGATTCCTTCTCCTGCTGCCGTTCCGTCTCCAGTATGCGTCCGGCAATCTGCGCGCTGTTGACGTCCCCGGCGCCGATTCTGGCGAGGAAATCATCGACTCGCGATTTCTCGAACTCAAAGAGACCGGCCACGAATTCGAAGGACATCGAATCCAGCAGGCCCAGGCGACGCAATTCCCGCTCCAGCACGTCGCGTCCGGTCGCCAGATGCCGGTCCCGGTCCTGGCGACGGAACCACTGCTTGATCTTGCTGCGCGCGCGTGAGGTCTGCACGTGGCCGAGATTGGGGTTCAGCCAGTCCAGGCTGGGGCCGCCATGGCGCGAGGTCAGGATCTCCACCTGATCGCCCGTCTGCAACACGTAGTCCAGGCTGACCAGTCGGCCGTGGACTCGCGCGCCGCGGCAGCGGTGGCCGATGTCGGTATGAATGTGATAGGCGAAGTCAATGGGTGTGGCGCCAGCCGGCAAATCGCAAATGTCCCCGTTCGGCGTGAAGGCGTAGACGCGGTCCTTGAGCACGTCGCTCTTCATGGTGGAGACGAAGTGTTCCGGGTCTTCCTCCTCCGGCCCGAATTCCATCAGGCGTCGCAGGAAACTGACGCGCCGCTCGTATTCGCGGTCGTTGGCGCGCACACCCTCCTTGTAGCGCCAGTGCGCGGCAATGCCGTACTCGGCGTGTTCGTGCATGTCCCGCGTGCGGATCTGGACCTCAAGCGTTTTGCCCCCTGAATCGAGGACGGCGGTGTGCAGGCTCTGGTAGAAATTGTCCTTGGGGGAAGCGATGTAGTCGTCAAATTCGACCGGGATGGGCCGCCACAAATTGTGCACGATGCCCAGCACCAGGTAACACTCGGGCGTGGAATCGACGATGACGCGCAGGGCGCGAACGTCGTAAATCTGTTCAAAGGGGAGTTCCTTGCGCAGCATCTTGCTGTAAATGCTGTAGATGTGTTTGGGGCGGCCGCTGATGATCGCCTTGTCCAGATTGTACTTCACCAACTCTTCACGCAGGCGCTGCGACACCCCCTCAAGATACAACTCCCGGTCCACGCGGCGTTCGTTCATACTGGTGGCGATACGGCGGTATTCTTCGGGATGCAGGTAGCGAAAGCTCAGGTCTTCCAGTTCCCATTTGAACTGCCAGATGCCCAGCAGGCTGGCCAGGGGCGCGAAGATGTCGAGCGTATCGCGCGCGATGTGCAACTGTCGTTCCGGCGGCATGTAGCCCAGGGTTCGCATGTTGTGCAGGCGGTCCGCCAGTTTGACCAGGACCACGCGCACGTCGTCGCCCATCGCCAGCATCATCTTGCGCAGGTAATGCTGGTCGCGATCGTTGCGCCGCTGCATCGCATCCGTCAGCGGCAAATTGGACAGGCGCGAAACGCCGTCCACCAGGGAGACCACCTTGCGCCCAAACTCGCGCTCCAGTTCCTCCCGCGTGATGCCGGTGTCCTCAAGGGTGTCATGCAGCAGGCCCGCCGCAATGGCTTCCGCATCCAGGCGGATTTCTGCAAGAATGCGCGCTACAGCGACGCAGTGCGTGAAATAGGGTTCACCAGACTTGCGTCTCTGGTCCGCATGAAGTTGTTCTGCGCGTTGCCAGGCTCGTTCCACGAGCGAATGGTCATGTGGCGACAGGTCCGGCAGCCCTTCGAGCAGGCCTTCCAGATTCATGCGCCCCCGCATTGCTTTGCCCAGGAAGCACCAGCATAACGAATTACGCGGCTGGATGCATCCGTCTCCACCCGGCGTGGTATACTGCGCCGCGTTCATCCGGAGATCGACCATGCTGAGCGTCGACGAGGCCCTGCAACGGATTTTGCAAGACCTGCAGCCGCTGCCGGCCGAGGCTATCCGGCTGCAAGATGGCCTGGGGCGCATCCTCGCCCGGGACCTTTGCGCCAGCATCGATTTGCCTCCCTTTGCCAATTCCAGCATGGATGGTTACGCCCTGCGAGCGGCAGACCTGGTGGGCGCCAGCCCGGACAAACCGGTCCGGCTGGCAGTCGTCATGGACATCCCGGCAGGCAGGTCGCCGGAAGGACCTGTTGGGCCGGGAGAAGCCGCCCGCATCATGACCGGCGCGCCGCTGCCGGGTGGGGCCGACGCCGTCGTGCCGGTGGAACAGACGGATGCCAACTGGGATCGCGAAGCGCCCGCCGCCCTTGCGCCCACCCTGCGCGTGATGACGACGCTGCAGCCCGGCGATTACGTTCGCCCGGTTGGCGAAAACGTGCGCGCCGGTCAGCAGGTGCTGGAAGCGGGGACCCGACTGCGTCCGCAACACTTGGGCATGCTCGCGGCCCTGGGCCAGGCGGAGGTCAGTGTCTACCGTCAACCGCGCGTCGCCATCGTCAGCAGCGGCGACGAAATCATTGACGTCGGTGAGACGCTGGCGCCGGGCCAGATCCACGACGTCAACAGTTACACGATTGAGGGTCTGGTCCGTGAACTGGGGGCCGTCCCCCTGCGACAGCCGGTGGCCGGCGATGACCTGCGCCAGGTGCGCGCCATGTTCGACACGGCGCTCGGGCAGGAACCGGACCTCATCATCAGCACTGCCGGCGTCTC
>DAOUIB010000130.1:0-1791 GCA_034428275.1 Anaerolineae bacterium | reverse complement strand
GCGTCGTCTGGCGCTGCTCATGACCGGCCGGCGCCGCCTGCCGGACTGGCAGAGCGACTCCGACGACGCTCAACTGGACTTCTTCGATCTCAAGGGCGCGCTGGACCGGCTGCTGGCCAGTTTCAGGGTCCCGGACGTCCAGTGGGGCCGCGACGAGCACCCCGCCTTTCACCCGGGCCGCTCGGCGGCGATTCGCAGCCAGGATGACTTGCTCGGCCATGCCGGCGAGTTGCACCCCCTGGTGGCACAGGCCTTCGACCTGCGCGACGCGCCCGTGCTGGTCGCCGAACTGGACCTCGAGCGTCTGCTGGAGCGCAGCAGCTGGCGCAGCTACCCCCTGCAGGCCCTGCCGCTCACGCCGCCCGTCTACCAGGACATCGCGCTCGTGCTGCGGGAGGACGTGTCGGCGGCGGATGTTGAGGCGGTCCTGCGCCGCGCCGGCGGAGACCTGTTGCAGGACCTGCGCCTCTTCGACGTCTACACCGGCGATCCCGTCCCGCCCGGCCACAAGAGCCTGGCCTTCAACCTCGTCTACCAGACCGACGCCCGCACCCTGACCGACCGGGAGGTGGCGAAGGTGCATCGTAAAATCGTGCGCGCCGCCGAAAGGCGACTGGGCGCGACCCTGCGCGCCTGAAAGGAATTTCCCAATGAACATGGAAACGCAGGCCATTCACGCCGGCCACGTCGTCGATCCCGCCAGCGGCGCCATCGTCGCCCCGGTGCACTTTTCGACCACCTACGAGCGCGCGCCGGACGGCAGTTACCCGCTGGACTACGTCTACAGCCGCCTCGGCAACCCCAACCGCCTGGCGCTGGAGGCGCGCATCACGGCGCTGGAGGGCGGCGCGGACGCCGCCTCCTTCGCGTCCGGCTCGGCGGCCATCTACTCCCTGCTGCAAACCCTGGGTCAGGGCGATCACGTCGTCGCGCCCGACGTCCTCTACTACGGCATTCGCATCATCATGACCGACATTTTGGCGCGCCAGGGCATCGACACCAGCTTCGTCGACATGTCGCGAACGGAAAACGTCGCCAGGGCCCTGCGCCCGGAGACGCGTCTGGTGCTGCTGGAGACTCCCTCCAACCCTGAGCTGGGCGTTTGCGACATCCGCGCCATCAGCGACGTCGCCCACGACGCCGGCGTCAAGGTGGCCTGCGACAACACCATCGCCACGCCCGTTTTCCAGCGCCCGCTGCAACTGGGCGTCGACTACGTCATGCACGCCACCACCAAGTACCTGGGCGGCCACAGCGACGTGCTGGGCGGCATCATCGTCACCTCAGAACTGGACGAACGTTTCGAACGCCTGCAACAAATCCAGCAGGTCGGCGGCGCCGTGCCCTCGCCGCTGGAGTGCTGGTTGACCCTGCGCGGCATCGAGACCCTGCCCCTGCGCGTTCGCGCCCACGCCGACAACGCCCTGCAAATCGCCCAATTCCTTGAGCGGCATCCCGCCGTCGAGCGCGTCAATTACCCGGGCCTCGAAAGCCACCCGGCCCATGGCGTGGCCCGCGGGCAAATGAGCGGCTTTGGCGGCCTGCTTTCGCTGCAGGTGCGCGGCGGCGGCGACGAAGCGCTCGCCGTGACCGGCAAGGTCAAACTCTTCCGCCGCGCCACCAGCTTCGGCGGGACCCACAGCCTAATCGAGCACCGGGCCTCAATGGAAAAGGGCGTCACCCGCACCGCGCCCAACCTCCTGCGCGTCTCGGTCGGCCTGGAGCACGCCGACGACCTCATCGCCGACCTCGACCAGGCGCTGCGGGGCTGAAACGAATTCGCTACTATCG
>DAOUIB010000129.1:0-2887 GCA_034428275.1 Anaerolineae bacterium | reverse complement strand
AGTCCATAAACAGGGTGGCGCCGTCCCCGCTGAAAGCCACGGGCAGGGCATGCCGTTCCGGTCGCGGCCCGTCGACCAGCACGTCGCGCACGTCGGCGCCCTGAATGTCGGCAACGCGCGTAAAGCTGCGCAACTGTCCGTCGGCGCCCTGTTCGGTGAAGGTCCAGGCGATGCGCGAGGCATCCGCGGAGACCAGCCAGTCCACCCGCAGCGTGGCGCCTGGCAACTGAATGAAGGGATGGTCGCTGACGTCGCCGGCGGCGTTGACAAGGCGCACGCGCCGCTCCTCAAGATCAAAATAAAGGACCTGCTCCAGCAGGGGCGTGTAGCGTTCACCGGGCAGGTCTACGTGAAGGTCGTCACCGTTGCGGCGGTCAACAAAACGCAGCCGGTCACGACCGGCTGCGTCTATATTCTGTTGTAGCCATACCTGTACGGGCCTGCGACCGGCTGTCTGGCTGTCCTGCGCCTGGCCAGTTAGCGGCGCGACCTGCAGGACCAGCAGCAGGCCCGTGAAAACTGTCAGACGCGCTGATGCCAGTCGAACATCTCGCTTTCCTGAATCTGCGCATGCGCCAGGTTACGCCGCAGCTCGTAACGCGTGCTGATGAGGCTTGTACAGACGGGTTGTTCTTCTGTAACGGGCGCGCGGAGCGTGGCGTGGACCAGCAGGGCAACGATGGCGCTGGCCAGCAGGAAGGCAAATAGCAGTGCGGGAATGAAGGATACGGGGTCAATAATCATGACGGTTCTCCTCTCCTCCCCTCGGATCAGAAACCAGAGACCTTGTCTTGCGATGCTCCTTTCTCCTGTCTGTCGCCTGACTTTAACATGGTTTTAAATCCAATTGCAAATATTCGTCCCGGAAGAAGTCGATTCAGCCGGATTGACCCCTTGCGAGGGTCTGACTATACTTTTCCAGGTGCGATTGTCTGCCGGGGAACTGCCCGTGGCCGAAGAAACCCTCGACCCCGAACTTCTCAAAATCCTGCGCTGTCCGGTGGCCGTGCATTACGAAGACCGCGGCGACGACCCGGGCCAGCTTGAACTGGTGAAGGGCGCCTGGCTGGTCTGCGCGGACTCCGGCTACAAGTATCCGATTCGCGACGGCATACCGGTCATGCTGGTCGACGAAGGCGCGAAGTGGGTAGACACCTCCGTCGAGGACCTGCCGCTGCCCCCACCCGCGGAATGAAACCGCCCCCGATCAACCCTGAAGCTCAATCGGCTCCGACAGCAAGGCGTGCAGCAAGTCGATGCAGGCCTGCACGTCGCGGCTGTCGGCCGTCTCGCTGGTCGTGTGCAGGAAGCGGGTAGGGATGGAAATGCAGCCGCTGGGCACACCGGCGCGCGTCATCTGAATGACCCTGGCATCGGTACTGCCACCGCTGAGCAATTCACGCTGGACCGAAATTCCGTGTTTGCGCGCGCCGGCCTCCATCCATTGCACGATGGCCGGCGGCACGACCAGGCCGCTGTCCTGCACCTTGATGGCCGCCCCGCCGCCAAGGGTCACCGTCATCTTGCGGTTGCGCAGCTCGTCGCCGGTGGCGGTGACGTCCAGCGCGATGCCAAGCTCCGGGTCGATGCCGTAGGCCGCCGGGCCCGCCCCCCGCACGCCGACTTCCTCCTGCACGCTGAAGACGAAATGCACTTCGTTGGGCGCCTGACGATTCAGCTTGCGCAGGGTCTCGATGGCCACCACGCAACCGATGCGGTCGTCGAGGGACTTGGCGATGAGGCGCGTGCCGCGGGTCTCGAATTCGCGCCAGAAGGCGGCCGGGCTGCCCGCCGGCACGGCGCCGCCGTTTCCGTCGCTGACGTCGATGTAAAAGTCGGAAAGGTCGGGCACGCTGGTACGGCCTTTCCCGAAGCTGTCATAAACGCCGATGACGCCGGTGGCGCCGTTTTCAAAGCGCACGCGATTGCCCGCCAGGCTGCTGTTCAGCAGGCCGCCGATGGGCTCAAAGCGCAGGTAGCCGCTTTGCGGCTCGGCGAAGAGGGCCATGACGCCGATTTCATCCATGTGGGCGGAGACCATCACCCTTTTGCCGCCGCCGCCCACGCGGCAAATGAGGTTGCCGAGAGCGTCAACGCGCATGTCGTCGACGAGGTCGGCCACTTCCTCCTGAATCAGACGGCGCACCTGGTGTTCGTAGCCGGACGGCCCCCAGGCCTCTACCAGTTTGCGAATGAGTGCGTTCACGGTCTTCACTCCCTGTGATGGCGGTTGGACAGGTCAGTCATGGGCCAGCAGCGCCGCTGTGACGGCGTTCAGGGCGGCGCGCAGCAAGGCCAGTGAGTGGTCGAAGTCGCTGACGCGCAGCAGGGCGGCCGGCCCGTGCACGTAGCGCGCGGGCATGGAGATGGCGGCGGTGGGCACGCCGCTGCCGGCGACGTGGATGGCGCCGGCGTCGTTGCCGCCGCCGCTCTGGCTCTTCAGCTGGTGCGGGATGCCGGCTTCTTCCGCGGTGGTCCGCAGCCAGTTCAGCAGGCGCGGATCGACGATGGTGCGAGAATCCATCACGGTCAGAACGGGGCCGGCCCCCTGGCGCGTGGCCGGATTGAAGGCGATGCCCTCGTCGGCGTCGGCCGTCAGGTCGGGCAGGTCGTGCGCCGGGGTGCTCTCCAGTACGATGGCCAGATCCGGCTGCAGCGCCTCCCGATGTTCGTGTTGTCGCGCCGCATCTCGGTGGCGCGCACGCGGTCGGGCCGGCTCTCCCAGCACCGTGCCGACAGGAACACCTGCTCGTCGTCGAAGAAGATCCAGACCTCGGTGCGCTCGCTGGCCGGCGCGCCCTCCACGGGGTCGTTCTGGATGAAGCCGGTCAGCGGCGGCACGCGCTCGTACGCCGCGTCGTCGAGGCGGCCGTCGAGCTCCAGCGAG
>DAOUIB010000128.1:0-7924 GCA_034428275.1 Anaerolineae bacterium | reverse complement strand
GTCGCGAGCGTCATCCGGCGCGTCTTCGATGTCATTGATCATGAAGGCGTAGGCCACCGCGAGAATGTTGGCCAGGATGATGGCCGGCAAGCGCCAGTCCAGTGAGGCGGCGTTGGCGCGCGCCGCCAACAGGGCCCCAAGTACTGTGAGGGGAACGACGAATGAAACGAATTCCCGCCAGCGCGTGAGGCGCAGGAGGCCTCGCAGGGTTCGTCTGATTGACAGGATGGGCACCGTGTTTCTCCTTGCGGGCCAAAGGGATTGCTCGCCCACGGGCCTGTATCCTGCCACAAGGCGAAAGGAATTTCAACGGATGGTCTTGTCTGGCAGTCCTCTGATCCGGCGAGTATCCTGCCCCTTATGCTGCGCCCTGTCTGCATACTTCTGACATTTCTCGCGCTATCCGGCTGCTCGCTCATCGCTCAGCCTGCGCCAACACCCGTCAGGATTGCCACGGCCACGCCACGCCCTTCACCGTCGAGCGCGCCGCAGGTCTCAGCCACAGCACAGCTTGAACCCTTCAATCGGACTGCAGCGAGACACGTTGTCCACGCCACCATTGATCTGGCGCAACATGAAACAGTCGTCCTGCAGGACCTTCATTTCAGGAACATCACGGCATCACCCCTGACGGAGTTGCTGCTGCTCGTCGAGGCCAACAGACAGGAGGGCAGCGTGGAAGTCCAGCGCGTCGTCGCCGGCGACTCGCCACTGCATTTCACTCTGGAAGGGCGAAGGCTGACGATTCGATTGCCGCGTGTCTTGCAGCCGGAAGACTCGATCGAATTTGCGCTGGCTTTCCGGCTGGAGGTTCCGCCAATCGGGAACAACGACTATCCGGGGTGGCTGGGCTACAGCCAGCAACAGTTGAATCTGGGCAACTGGCTGCCGGTGGTTGCGCCCCGGGGTGGTGGACAGTGGTTGGTCAATGAAGCGGCGGCCCTTGGGGAACACACTGCGCAGGACCCCGCCGACTGGCAGGTTCGGGTCGATATTGAAAATGCACCGGACGACGTGGTTTTGGCCGGGCCCGGCCGTGTGACCGGGGTGGAAGGCGGGGGATGGCAAATCGAAATGCAGGCTGCCCGCGATTTTTCGCTCAGCATCGGCAGCCCTTACCAGCAAAGGGCAAGGGAACTCGGCGACGGGACACAGCTTGAGGTCTACTCGCTCGGTAACGCGCCCGATGCCCTCGCCGCTGCCGCCTGGGCGCTGGACATCGCCCGCCGCAGCGTAGAGCGCTATTCGGCGCTCTTCGGCCCCTTTCCTCTCAGTCGCCTGGTCGTCGTCGAGGGCGATTTTCCGGATGGCATGGAATTCAGCGGACTGGTCTTCGTCAGTCGGGACTGGTTTGAGAGCTGGAATGGCAACCCCGCCAGCTATCTGACCTTGATCACTGCGCATGAAGTTGCCCATCAGTGGTGGTATGGCTCGGTGGCAAATGACCAGGCCACCGAGCCCTGGCTGGATGAGGCGCTGGCAACCTACAGCGAATACCTGTTGCTGGAGTCAGACTTTCCGGAATTGACGGACTGGTGGTGGGAGTGGCGGGTCGACCGATTCGCGCCCGGAGGCTTCGTTGACAGCGGCATATACGAATTTGCCAGCCGCCGCGATTATATCAATGCCGTTTACCTGCGGGGCGCGCGCATGCTGCACGACTTGCGGCAGGACCTGGGCGACGACGCCTTCCTTGACTGGTTGCGGCGTCACGCGGAGCAGGGTGCGGGCAACATCGTCAGGGAAGAAGAGTTCTGGTCTCTGCTGGATGAATCGCAGCGGGCGGCTACCCTGGAAACGCGGAGGCGTTACCTGCGCGATCCCGGACCCTGACCCGCCACGCGTAGACTAAATGACCTCCAGCCCGTCGGCATCCGGCATTGACGGGAAGGGCGCGTGAGGTTCGCTCTGATACCACCAGGCGACCGAAGCGATGTCATCCTGCAGCGGCAGGTAGCGATTGCCGCTGCGCCAGCCCAGCGCCTGGATGGTGACGCGCAGGTCTTCCCGAAAGCGAATCGGGTCCAAAATGTGCCAGCGGTACAGCCCGAAGCGGGTCTGGCTCTGTTCGAAGCCATCCGGACGCAGCACCTGGGGCATCCCTGAATAAGGCGAACTGAATTCGCCATAGTCGCCGTCGGGCATCCGAAAGGCCCACGCTCCGCCAAAATAGTCCTCGGTGCCGGTGCCGCAGATGGTCGGATGCTCGTCACCATCCATGTAGAACTTGATTTCGCCCTCGCCCCACCAGCCGCTGTTGTTGGAACCCCAGGCCATGTAAGTGCCCACGTAGTGGCCCTGGCCGGTCACGCCGTCCAGCAAGGTATGGACCTCGCCGTAGGGCAGGGGATTGTTGCGACGCCACTGCGCGTGGAGGCAGGCGGCGTCGTCCGGGATGTCCGTCTCCGCCCAGGTGATCTGGTAGTAACAGGTGATCGACTCTTCACCGATGTTTTCCAGCGTCACGCGGGCGTGCTTGCGGAAGGGCATCTGCCAGTAACTGTTGAAACCGGCGATCGGGTTGACGGCGATCGCCAGTGAACTGATCGTGCTGTGCCGGTTCCAGCCGCTACAGAAGAAGTCACCAAAGGGGACCTCTATCGAAGGTCTGTCTTCACCGTCCCAGTAAAAGCGAATGACCATCTGCCGCCAGCTGCCATGCGAAACGGCAAACCAGATGTGCTGGATTGCCCCGGGGCCGGCGATGTCGGCGAGAGTGACCCCGGCGCCGCCGTCAATGCGAATGCTGGGCGAGACCTTCCAGCCCTGACCCAGGTCCCGCGCGGCCTGAAGACCGGTGCCTTCGGTCGCCAGGTCGCCCCGGCCTCTGGCGCCATCCGGGTTTTCCGCACTGATGGAGCGCGTTCGCGCGTCTGACAGTCGCGCCAGATCGCTCATGCCTGTAACAAGCCCGTTGAAAACCATCCTGTCCCACTCCTGCGCGCTATACTCCTGTCGGCACATGGTAGCGCGCAGGAGACTGTTGATGAAATTCTCGCCGCAACAGGTGGAGCAATTTCGCGAGGAAGGCTGGCTGGGCGTGCCCGAATTCTGGACGGATCGCGAAATAGCCGCCATGCGTGTCGAGTTGCAGGGTCTGCGCGACGCCGGTCTGCTGCACAACGTCAGCACGGAGGGAGACGGCAGGACCTACTCGAAGGGGACGGCCAATTTGCAGCTCTGCCCCATGTACCCCCACAGTCGCTTTTTCCGCGCCATGCCCTTCGCCGACAAGGTGGCGCAGGCCATCGGCCAACTCATCGGCGATCCGGTGATTTTGCACCTCGATCAGGTCTTTCTCAAGCCGGCGGGGCATGGCGCCGGCACCAACTGGCATCAGGACAATGCCTATTTTCGCATCCCGGACCCCCTGGGGGGCACCGCCATGTGGACGGCGGTGCACGACGCGACGGTCGCCAACGGCACCATCCGGGTCATCCCGGGCAGTTATCGTGTTGAGTACGAGCATTCGCGCGATCCTTTCAGCGACCATCACATTCGTTGCTACCCGCCGGAAGAGGACGCGGTGGCCATTGAATTGCCCGCTGGCGGAGTGGCCTTCTTCGCCTATGGCGTGGCCCATGCGACGGGCGCCAACAGGACCGACCATGACCGCGCCGGCATCGCGCATCACTTCGTCAACGGGTCGATGAAGGATATTCGCTGGCGCAAGAAGAAACTGAGCGAAAACCCCTGGCTTTCCGGACCCGCGGCCAGCGGCGGCGAACGCGAATACGGCGAACGAATCAGCGGCACCTGGGAAAGGGAAGTCGAGCGCATGCTCTGAAAGGCGGTTATACTGTCGGGTGGCTGATGCGTTGAATCCGACAAGGAACTGCCATGCTTTCCATCGTGCGTGCCTGCGCTGTCGTCGGTCTGGACGCTTGCATCATCGACGTCGAGACCGATTTCAATCCCCGCGCCGGAATCCCCTCTTTTTCACTGGTTGGCCTGCCCGGATCGGCTGTGCGGGAAAGCCGCGAACGGGTGCGCGCCGCCATCCGCAATTCCGGCCTGCAATTTCCCAACAAAAGCTATGTGGTCAACCTGTCGCCCGCCGACCTGCCCAAACACGGGCCGGCCTATGACCTGGCCATCGCGGTTGGCGTGCTGGCGGCGACCGATCAGGTGCCTGAAGGCGCGCTGAAGGATGCGACTTTCCTCGGCGAACTTTCGCTGGATGGCAGCGTGCGCCACGTCAAGGGCGTGATGCCCATGGCAAACGTGGCCCGCGACGAAGGTTTCAAAACGCTCTACGTGCCGGCCTGCGACGCCCCCGAAGCCGGGTTGGTGGATGACATCGACATCATCCCGCTGGAAACTCTGGGCCAACTGGTCGAGCACGTCTACGGTATGAATCCCGTCGCGCCGCTGGAACGCAGCATGCCGGCCGACGAGAGCGATTCCCGGCCGGAAGGCCAAATGGACTTCTCCGATATTCGGGGTCAGGAGCATCTGAAGCGAGCGCTGGAAGTGGCCGCAGCCGGTAACCACAACCTGCTAATGAAAGGGCCGCCCGGCGCCGGCAAGTCGCTCTGCGCCCACGCCCTGCCCGGCATCCTGCCGCCCCTGACCCGCGTGGAAGCGCTGGAGGCCACGCGCATCTACTCCGTGGCCGACATGCTTCAGAGCGAGGAGCCCCTGTTGCGTCACAGGCCCTTTCGCGCGCCGCATCACACCATTTCACAGGCCGGCCTGGTGGGCGGGGGCCCGGTACCGCGTCCAGGAGAAATCTCGCTGGCGCATCGCGGCGTCCTGTTTCTGGACGAATTGCCGGAATACGGCCAACGCTTGCTGGAAGTGCTGCGGCAGCCGATCGAGGAACGCAGGGTGACCATCAGCCGGGCCAGCGGTTCGCTCACCTTTCCGGCCAACTTTCAGTTGCTGGCGGCCATGAACCCCTGTCCCTGCGGCCACTTTGGCGACATGGCCCGCAACTGCAGCTGCTCGGCGACTCAGGTCCAGCGTTACCAGAACCGCATCTCCGGACCCATGCTGGACCGCATCGACATGCACGTCGACGTGCCCCGGGTTGAGTACGACAAGCTGATGACCATGGAACCTGGCGAAGCGACCCGGGAAATCCGCGCCCGTGTCATCGCCGCGCGCGAAAGGCAGGCGGAACGCTTTAGCGAGCACCCCGGACTCTTCGCAAATGCCGACATGGGCCCCGGCGAAATACAGGAAATGTGTCGACTCAATGATGAGGCGCGACAAATCCTGGATGCCTCGGTACGGCAGATGCGCCTGGGGGCGCGGGCCCTGCACCGTGTGCTGAAGCTGGGGCGCACGATCGCCGATCTGGCTGCCAGCGACATTGTCTCTGTGGAACACGTGGCCGAGGCGCTACAGTACCGGCAGAGCGGGCAATTTTCCGCCACCGGAATGTAGGGGAGGGGACGATGGAATTGCTGGTCATCAATGCGGCGGAGGTGCGTCAACTGCTGCCGATGGCGGCCTGTATGGATGCGATGGAAACCGCGCTAAAGCAACTTGGGCGCGGAGAGGCGCAGAACCCGCTGCGCAGTGCCAACTGGCTGGCCGACAATCGGGGCATTCTGTTGGCGATGCCGGCCCTGACGGAAGACGCGATGGCCATCAAGGTGATTACCGTCATGCCAGGCAACCACGGGACCCCCTATGATTCGCACATGGGCGCCGTGATCCTGTTCGACTCGCAATACGGTCGGCCCCTGGCCCTGATGGACGCAACTGAAATCACAGCCATTCGCACCGCGGCCGTCAGTGGCGTGGCAACCCGCGCGCTTGCCCGCGAGGATGCCGGCGACCTGGCGATTTTGGGTACGGGCGTGCAGGCGCGCTCTCACCTCCAGGCCATGCTCGAGGCCCGGCCTCTGCGGCGGGTCCGGGTCTGGAGCCGTGGCGAGGCCCATCGTGCGGCTTACGTGCAGTGGGCGAGTGAAGCGCTCGACGTTGAAGTTGAAGCAGCGGGCAGCGCCAACTCCGCCGTGAAGGGAGCGGACCTCATTTGCACGACAACTGCCGCCACCGAACCAGTGCTGCGCGGCGTCTGGCTTTCTCCGGGCGCGCACATCAATGCCGTCGGCGCCTCCACGGCGACGACGCGGGAACTCGACTCGCAGGCCATGGCCATGGTCAGCCACTTCGTTGACCGTCGCGACTCTGCGCATGATGAATCGGGGGATTACCTGATCCCGCTTAAAGAAGGCGCAATCGGGGACGACCACATTCGCGCCGAATTGGGAGAGGTGCTGCTTGGCAGGGCGCCGGGCCGCGGCAGCGACGACGACATCACGCTCTTCAACTCGCTCGGGCTCGCCATCGAGGACCTGGCATCGGCGCAACTGATTTACCGTGAAGCGCAGCGACGGCGTATGGGAACGAGTGTGGAGTTTGGCGAGTCGGCGGAAGAATAAATCAATCCCCTGGCGGGGCCAGCGATTCAATCATCGTCACCAGTACCTCGATCGCCAACAGGTACTCGTCGAGGTCGACGTGTTCGTCAGGTGTGTGGTCCAACGCTGAATCGCCGGGGCCGTAGGCGACGATCGGGCAATTCCAGACCGGCGCAACCAGATTCATGTCCGACGTACCGGTCTTGGTCACAAAGCGCGGTCGCGCGCCCTGCTGACGAATGGCGCGGCGAAAGGCGCGGCTGAGCAGGTTGTCGCGGGGGCTGAGCCAGGCGCGTTCGTGGCCCCAGGTTGTCAGGCCGGCATTTTCTCCCGCGGGGGGAAGCCCGGCTTCCAGTTCTTGCGGCGAGAGTCGCGTGGGCAGGCGAAAGCCGGCGGTCAGGGAAGTTTCGCCCCAGGCGCCGTCCTGCCTCGTGTTGATGGCCTGCAGGGTCAGGTCCAGGCGGTCAAAGAGCCCTGCTGCTCCCTCGTTGTGTGGCTCAACCCAATGCAGCAACTCCTGCCACCAGGCCAGGGCGTTTTCCGCCGGACTTTGGCCCTGGCCGGCGCTGTGCGCCAGCGGGCCGCGCCATTTCCGTTCGACCAGCAGGCGGCCCTTGTATCCCAGCGTAATGCGGTCCGCCCGTGAGGGCTCGCCAATGACGCAGGCCCAGGGACGATAACGCTCCAGCAAATGCCGCGCGCCGCAGCTGCTGCCTTCCTCTTCAACGGCGCCGACGACCACCAGGCGCAATCCGGCCGGCAGGCGTGCTCGCGCCCCGGCGACGGCGAAGGCGCAGAGAGGGCCCCTGGCGTCGACCGTGCCACGGCCATAGAGCACGCGGCCCTGCCGACGTACGGGCAGTTCCCCGGGGAAGGTGTCGACGTGGCCGAGCAGGACCAGATCGCGCTCACCCGAGCCAACGATGCCCACGGCGTTGCCAATGTCGTCTGCGAAGGCCTGGTCATAGCCATTGGCGGCCATCCATTCGACCAGATGGCGTACGGCAGGTCCTTCCTCGCCGGTGACGCCAGGAATGGCGACCAGGTCCTGCAGCAATTGCTCCGCAGCGTGTTCGTCGCCGTGCGACACTTCAGTCATCCAGCGACTCGCGAATGGCGAAGACGATGTCCTGCAATTCCCCTTCGCTGACGATCAGGGGAGGCAGCAGACGCAGCACGTTGAAGCCGGCGGGCAGGGCGAGAACGCCGCGGTCCTGCAGTCGCTTCAACACGGGCGTGACGCGTCCCCGTAACTGTATACCGACCAGGAGACCGAGGCCCCGCACTTCCCGGACGGCGGGGTGTCGCATTTTTGCCAGTTCCGACTTGATCCAGACTCCCAGGTGCGCCGAGCGTTGCGGCAATTGTTCGTCCTGGATCACCGCAAGAGTGGCCAGGGCGGCGGCGCAGGCAAGGGGGTTGCCGCCAAAGGTGCTGCCATGGCTGCCGGCGGGCAGGCTGCCGAGGGAGGCGCGCCAGCACACGGCCCCGATCGGAACACCGCCCGCCAGGCCCTTGCCCAGGGCAATAATGTCCGGGACGACGTC
>DAOUIB010000127.1:0-15197 GCA_034428275.1 Anaerolineae bacterium | reverse complement strand
CTCGCAAAACGATCTGCTCTTGGGGGAGGTCACGGCGCAATTTGCAATTGAGGAATTGGGAGCAAGGACTCTCGCCACCATTCACGATGGCAGCGTCTACGCTGAGAATCTGCAACGCGTCATGGCGGAGCGTTTTGTCGAAGGCGGCGGCGAGCTGCTTTACGCGGGATCGATTAACGTCGGCGACACGGATATGACGGCGATCCTCACCGAAATTGCTGCGGAGCCGCCGGACATCCTGTATTTTCCCATTTTCGAACCGGAAGGCAGCTTCATTGCCGCCCAGATCCGTTCCATCGCCGGGCTGGAAGAGACCCGGTTGATGAGCGCAGGCGGGCTGATGGTCGCCAGTTTCCCATTCAATTCCGGCGAAGGCGCCCTCGGCATGCTGTTGTCCGGGCCAGCAGTCGCCGGCGATGTCTACCAGGCCTTCCTCGCGGACTGGGTCGAAAAGTTCGGTAGTTCTCCGCCCGGCTCCTATCATGCCCACGCCTTCGACGCGACCAACATTTTGCTGGATGCCATTGAGGCAGTCGCTTTCGAGAACTCCGGTGGAGACCTCCTGATAGGGCGTACGCGTTTGCTGGACGCCATCACCGCGACCTTCGATTTCGAGGGAATCACGGGCTCACTGCAATGCTCTCCAACGGGCGATTGCGCCACTGGAGAGGCCATCGGCGTCTTTGAAATCGGTGAGCGTGAAGTGACCGAAGGTCACTGGCCTCCAGGCCTGATCTGGACGCCTGCAACGGGCGCCCTGGTTGAAGACCTGTAAGATCGCTTGTCTTAATTTTCAGAAACAGTTAAAGTCGACTTTGCGGTCAACTCTCGAACGGTGGCTGTTGCCGCTCAACGTGGAATCCGCCAGATTTCGGGATCTGTCCTGCCCGGCAACCCTTTAGTCCCTTCGCTACCTGCCGCTTTGTGCTTGCCTGCCGCCCGGAATCGCTGGAGCAATTACATGTTCCGCCGGTTACTCTTCAGCATCCTTCTTCTCTTGTGTCTAACTGCCGCCGTTGGAACCACCGCGGCCGAAGGACTGGTCTGCAGAGACGAAATCGCTTGCGTGACGATCGGCCCGGACGACCCGGTGACAATCGCCTGGATGCTGGTCACCTCCGGGGCGAACTCCTTTTTTGGCGAGGACTCGTTGGGCGGCATCGAAATCGCCATTGCCCAACGTGAAGGCAGCTTGCTGGGACGTGATATCGAATTGATCGGCGAAGACAGCCAGTGTACGCCCGAGGGAGGTCAGTTGGCAGCACAACGCCTTGTCGCCAATGAGCATGTCCTGGCGATCGTTGGCCCCAGTTGCTCCAGCGCAGCGGAGGCCGCCATACCGGTCGCCAGTCGCGCCGGCTTCGTGCTGGTCACGCCCACGGCCGTCTCCTCCACACTGACCAATCCTGACAGGGACAGCGGCGGCACCTGGATGCCCGGCTTCTTTCGCGTCATTCACACCAACGCCCTTCAGGGCAGGATCGCCGCGCGATATGCGCGGGAAGTACTGGGCGCCCAGACCCTGGCCACCATTCACGATGGCAGCACCTTCGCGCACGACCTGCAAAACGCCATGACCGGCACTTTCATTGAACTGGGCGGCGAGGTGGTCTACCAGGGCGCCGTAAACGTCGGCGACACCGACATGACTGCCGTGCTGACTGAAATCGCCTCCCACAGGCCGGACCTGCTGTTCTTCCCCATCTTCCAGCCGGAAGGGGACTTTCTGGTGGCGCAGGCGCAATACGTAGTCGACCTGGAAAACACGGTCCTGATGGGCTCCGACAACCTGCTTACGCCCGGATTCGTGGAGGCCACCGGTGAGTCTGCGTTGGGCGTCATCCTGTTTGGCCCCAATGTCGCGGGCGAGGCCTACATGGAGTTCCTGAGTTTGTGGCGGGACCGCTACGGTACGGAGCCGCCTGGCGGTTTCCACGCCCACGCTTACGACACCACCAACCTGTTGCTGGACGCGATCGATTCAATTGCGCAGGTCGGCGAGGATGGCACTGTCCTGATCGGCCGTCAGGCCTTGCGTGACGCCATGACCGCAACCAGTGCTTTTGATGGCATAACCGGTTTGCTGGCCTGTTCCCCCACCGGTGACTGCGCGACCGGTGAGGCGATCGGCGTATTCCGCATTGGAGAGCCGGAGGTTTTCGAGGGACGCTGGCCTCCGGGTCCGGTCTGGACCCCCGTGACCGACGGGCCCGAAAAAGAGCCGTGATCCATTTCGGGAGATTTCGCGGGACTCCTTTGGGGGCGTTTGCGGCAAGGGCAGCCGAAGGGGCTGGCCCACGCTGGCAGAAGATTGTTTCCGGTTGCCGGTTTCGACTTTTTGCGCCTGGCTTTGCCCTTGCAATACGACAACTGTGCTCAGGAATGTACGATTAAGGAGATTGGCATGTACAGGATACTCATCGTACTCATTCTCTTGGGGGCGCCGCTTGCCGGTTCGGTCCTGGCTCAGGAGCCGAGCTGTGAAGACGCCATTGGCTGCGTAACGCTTGGCCCCGATGACCCGGTGACCATCGCATGGATGCAGACCGTATCGGGCCCCACGTCGTTCTTCGGCGATGACGCTGTAGGCGGCATAGAAATCGCCATGGAACAGCGCGACTATACGGTGCTGGGTCGTGAAATCGAGCTGATTGGTGAAGACAGCCTGTGCAACCCGGAAGGAGGCCAGACCGCTGCCCAGCGCCTGGTGTCCGACCCACAGGTCGTGGCCATCATCGGGCCCAGCTGCTCAAGCGCGGCCGTGCCGGCCATACCCATCGCCAGCAATGCAGGATTCCTGATGGTCTCTCCGATGACAACCTCATCCGCCCTGACCAACCCGGACCGCGATACTGGCGGCGTCTGGATGCCTGGCTTTTTCCGGACGGTCTACAACAACCTGCTGGAGGGCGCCGTAGCCGCCCAGTTTGCCTGGGAAGAACTGGGCGCCCGCACCATGGCGACCATTCACGATGGCAGCAATTACGCCTTTGATCTGGCATTGGCCACGGAACGCAATTTCGCTGAATACGGAGGTGAAATCACCTTTAGCGGCGCCGTCAACGTCGGAGATACGGACATGACGGCCATCCTGACCAACATCGCCTCCAATCCGCCGGACGTGCTTTTCTTCCCGATTTTCCAGCCGGAGGGCGACTACCTGGTTGCCCAGGCAAAGTTCATTCCGGGTCTTGAAGACGTCATCATGCTGACGGCCGACGCCCTGCTTGTGGAAGGCTTCCCGATCGACTCCGGTGAGGCGGCGCTGGGCGTGATGCTGACTGGCCCGGCGGTCACCGGCGAGCCTTACGAGGCCTTCCTTGAGTTGTGGTTTGACAAGTACGGCGAGGCGCCGCCCAGCGGCTTCCACGCCCACTCCTTCGACGCGGCAAATATGGTGCTGGATGCCATCGAGGCCGTCGCCATCACAGACGACGACGGCACCACCCTGGTGGGTCGCCAGGCCCTGAGGGATGCCTTTGCCAACTACCGTGACTTCCAGGGTTTGACCGGCAATCTCAGTTGCAGCCCGACCGGGGATTGTGGCGCCGTGGAATCCATGGTGATCTTCGTGATCACCGACGCCGAGGTCTATGAAGGCAAGTGGCCGCCGACGATTCTGTGGAAGCCCGGGTCGGAAGACTCCGAATGAGCCGGGGAGAAACGAAGTTTGCACAATGCAGACGGTCGCGATAGTGTGTGCCTTGTGTTTGCCTTGGCACAAACTTAGTGATCCATGTAAAGGCAGTGCCGAAGAGTTGAGGAGTGGACGATGTTTGCAAGGACGATGTTGCTCACTGCATTGCTGTTGATGATGGTCGTCGCCGTCCAGGCGGACGGTCATTGCGACGACGCAATCGGCTGCGTGGTGTTGGCCCCGGATGACCCGGTCACGATTGGCGTCATGTCGGCCTTGTCCGGCCCGGTCGCCTTTTTGGGCGAGGACTCGGTTGGCGGGGTTGAAATCGCGCTCAACAGGCGGGACGGGACTTCTCTGGGCCGCGAAATTGAGTTGATCACAGAAGACAGCCTTTGCAGCGCTGAAGGCGGACAGACTGCCGCGCAGAAGATCGCCTCCGACGAACTGATCCTTGGCGTGGTAGGCACCAGCTGCTCCGGAGCGGCCGCATCGGCCCTGCCAGTCATCAGCGCGGCGGGCATGCTGATGATTTCGCCTTCCAATACTTCACCGGCGCTGACAAACGCCGACATGGACGCCGGAGGACTGTGGCAACCCGGTTACTACCGTACGGCCCACAACGATGAATTCCAGGGCGCCATGGCCGCGGAATACGCGTTGAACGAACTTGGGGCTGCCTCGGCGGCGACCATCCATGACGGCGATCCCTACACGGACGGGTTGCAGGCCGTGATGGCAAGGACCTTTGGCGAGATGGGCGGAGAAGTGGTCTTCCAGGGCGCCGTGAACAAGGGCGACACCGACATGACGGCCATCCTGACCGAGATCGCCACCAATCCGCCGGATGTCCTTTACTTCCCGATTTTCGAGCCCGAGGGCAACTTCGTGGCCGCCCAGTCGCAGAACATTCCGGGTCTTGAAGACACTATCCTGATGGGAGCGGACGGTCTGCTGGTCGCCAGCTTCCCGGAGGCCACAGGTGAGGCAGCCATCGGCATGTATCTGTCTGGCCCCTATCTCTCCAGCGATGACTACTCAGCCTTCCTGGAGGAGTGGGACGAGGAGTTCGGCGGCGCGCCACCCAGCGGTTTCCACGCGCATGCCTATGACGCGGCCAACATTTTGCTGGATGCCATCGAGTCCGTGGCCGTGGAGCAGGAAGACGGTTCCGTCGTCATCGGCAGGCAGGCGCTGCGGGACGCGGTTTCCGCCACTACAGAACACGCCGGCCTTACTGGTATACTGACCTGCAACGAGACAGGCGACTGTGCCACGGGCGAAGCGCTCGGCATGTACCTGATAACGGAGGCCGAGGTCAACGAAGGCAAGTGGCCGCCGGATGTCATCTGGTCCAAGGCCGAAGCCATGATGGACGATATGTAATTCCGTCCACCGGTTTTAAGTTTTCACCTTACACAGGGGCCGGCGATCGATCTGGTTGCCGGCCCTTCATGTAAACGGACATGTTGTGACCCAAACACGCACCGTTTCCCGCAACAAACTGTTTGGCATCCCGCTGCCCGCGGGCCACACCGGCGTAGACCTGATCATCAGCGCCCTGCGTATCATCATCGTGGCGCTGATCGTCGTCGGGGCCGGCAATACCCTGCTGGAAGGGCGTTTCACCTTCGAACAGTGGCTGGCCCTGCTCTTTGCCGGTCTGGCCCAGGGAAGCATTTATGCCCTGATTGCCCTGGGTTACACCCTGGTCTACGGAATCCTGCGTATGATCAACTTCGCCCATGGCGACGTGTTCATGGCGGGCGCCTTCACGACGGTCTTCCTGGCGCACATCTTTCGTCAGTCCGGCTTTCTGGACAGCCAGCCCCTGCTTGCGATCCTCATTCTCATGGGCTTTGCCGCGCTGGTCTCCATGACTGTGGCCGTCCTGCTGGAACGCATTGCCTACCGTCCCCTGCGCAATGCCCCGCGCCTGGTGCCGCTCATCACGGCCATCGGCGCTTCATTTTTCATTCAATACACCTTTCGCGGGCTCTTTGGTTCCGGCTTCAAGGCCTACCCGACAGTGGCTTTTTTGCGCGGCAGCTTTTCGATTGGATCGATCAACGTTCCCATCGTCCAGCTTTTCGTATTTCTTTCTGCCATTCTTTTGATGTTTTGCCTTTACTGGCTGGTGGAACGCACGCGCATTGGCAAGGCCATGCGGTCCGTCTCGGAGGACAAGGAAGTCGCGACCCTGATGGGCGTGAACATCGACCTCATCATTGTCTTCACTTTCGCCGTCGGTGGCGCGCTCGCTGGCGCAGCGGGCGTCATTAATGGGTTTTTCCGTCCCCAGGGCGTCAACTTTTTCATGGGGTTCTTCCCCGGCATCAAGGCATTTACGGCAGCAGTGCTGGGAGGCATTGGCAACATTCCGGGCGCCATGTTGGGAGGGATGTTCCTGGGAGTCATCGAAGCCATCGGTCCCAACCTGGTATTGAACGGTCTGGGCATTCCCAGTGCCAACCAGCTCAAGGACGTCATCGCCTTCACGATGCTGGTGCTGGTACTCATCTTTCGGCCGCAGGGCATTCTTGGCGAACGACTTTCGGCGGAGAAAGCCTAGATGCCTGCCATGGCCCCGAACTGGCGTCCTGTCATTCGCAGCGGCCTGATCGCCGGCGGTGTCGGCCTTTATACGGCGCTCATCGGCATGCTGGTTGCCTTCGACGAACGGGAAGTCGTGCGCAATTCCTTTACGCTGGGCCAGCTGCTGCTGGTTGCCCCGGCCCTTCTGGTCGGCTGGTTGACGGGTCGCAAGTCAATCCAGGTCCCTGCTGCACATATGCTGCTTCGCGGGCTCGTTGCGGGCGTTGTTTCGAGCCTGCCCCTGCTGGCCCTGTTGTTTGTCAGTTCGCTCGTCAATTTGCGGTCCGTGCTGATCAACGTGGACAAAGACCTGGTTCGTCTGATCAGCTTTGACAATGGGGTCGGGCTTGCGGGCGGCCTGGTTTTGGCAGGCGCTCTGGGCGTCTCCGGCATTCTTGGCGCCTTTGTGCATCTCATTCCTGCCCGTCCGCGCCACGCGCTTCTGACGGCGCTGGCCTGGATGCTGGGAGCGGGTATCCTGGGTGAACTGGTGCGCCAGTTGCTCTCGCAGTTTCTCGATCGCGAAGCGCTGTCCTGGTTCCTGCGCAGGGACACGCTCAAGCCCGAGCCGGCGGCCCTTCTCTTTGTCGTGGTCCTGCTCGCGGACCTGTTCTGGTCCTGGTTTCGGGAAACCAGGGGTCGGCGGGAGGGACCGGCGCCGAAGGCCCTGCAATTCACGCGGGTTGGCGGCCTTGCGGTCCTGCTGCTGCTGTTGCCCCTTATGGTGGGTTCCGCTATCAGCGACGTCCTCACGAACATTGGGCTTTACATCCTGATGGGCCTGGGACTCAACATTGCCGTGGGTCTCGCCGGACTGTTCGACCTCGGCTACGTGACCAATTTCGCGGTCGGCGCCTACACCATGGGCGTGTTGACCTCGACGGGCGTTCTGGGCATTGAGAACAAAATGGGCGTGACCGTATTCAATTTCTGGCTGGTCCTGCCCGTCAGCCTGCTGGTGGCCATGTTTACCGGTTTCATACTGGCCCTGCCCGTCCTGCGCATGCGCGGCGATTATCTGGCAATCGCCACGCTTGGTTTCGGCGAAATCATCCGCTTGCTGGCGCTCTCCGACTGGCTCAAGCCGATTATTGGCGGAGCCCAGGGTGTGTTGTTTATCCCGGCGCCCAACTTTTTCGGCGTTGAATTGATCGGCCCGCAGCGTCTTTATTACATCATTCTCGGAGCCTGTCTGCTTGCCGTATTCGTCTCATCCCGACTCAACAATTCACGGACAGGTCGGCAATGGATGGCCATCCGCGAGGACGAGGACGTGGCCTCGGCGATGGGTATCAATACCGCGCGCTCCAAATTGCTGGCCTTCACCATCAGCGCGGCGACCGGCGGAGTCGCCGGCGCCATCTTCGCTGCCAAACTTGGGACCATTTTCCCCACGAGTTTCAATCTGCTTGTTTCCATCAATGTACTGAGTCTGATCATCATTGGCGGGCTCGGCAGCCTGCCGGGAATCATCGTGGGGGCGCTGTTCCTGATAGGACTGCCAGAGTTGTTGCGTGAGTTCGACGAATTCCGACTGTTGCTTTACGGCACGCTGATGGTGACGATGATGCTGGCACGGCCGGAGGGACTCTGGCCCTCGGCCGTGTATCAACGGGAAGTGCGTCGGGGGGAAGAAAGGGCGCCGCCACAGGCCGGGGAGCAGGCAGCATGAGCAACGTCGTCCTGAGCGCCAGGGGGATGAGCAAGAATTTCGGCGGTCTGGTCGCCGTGGACAATCTGGATTTCGAGATCAAACACGGGGCCATCGCCAGCATCATCGGGCCAAACGGCGCCGGCAAGACGACTTTCTTCAATTGCGTGACCGGCTTTTACCCAATCGATGATGGCGAACTCATTTTCGAGGGCCACGACATCAGGGGCTGGAGCAGCGATCACATCGCTCGTGCCGGCATCGCCCGCACCTACCAGAACATTCGTCTCTTCAATCACATGACTGTCATTGAGAACATCATGGTCGGCCAGGAAGCGCATTTGCGCTCCACCTGGATTGGCGCCATTCTGGGAACGGCGGGCACAAGGCGTGAAAACCGCGAATCCGAGGAAGAGGGTCGCCAACTCCTGCAATTTGTAGGTTTGCAGGGCAAGGGCGACCTCATTGCGGACAACCTTTCCTATGGCGACCAACGTCGTCTGGAGATCGCGCGGGCGCTGGCGACCAGGCCCCATTTGCTGCTGCTGGACGAGCCGACGGCGGGAATGAACCCGCGGGAGACTGCCGAAACTACCGCTTTCATCCGCAAGTTGCGCGACGATCTGGACATCACGCTCATGCTGATTGAGCACGACATGCGTGTCGTGATGGGCATCTCCGAGCACATCACGGTCCTCGACCACGGCAGGAAGATTGCCGAGGGGCCGCCTAAAGAGATCCAGAACAATCCGGACGTGATCGAGGCCTATCTCGGTCGGGGCGCCGCGGGGAGCACGTCACCATGAACGGGTTGCAGGAGTCTGCGCCGCTGCTGCTGCTGGATGACGTGCATGCCAGCTACGGCAACATCCATGCGCTTAAAGGCGTTTCGCTGCGGGTCGACGAGGGCGAAATCGTAACCCTCATCGGCAGCAACGGAGCCGGCAAAAGCACCACCCTGCGGACCATATCCGGCCTGATGCGCGCGCGGGCCGGCAAGATCCTGTTTCGGGGAGAAGACCTGCAGACCAGGGCGGCCCATGAGTTGGTGGCACTGGGCGTCGCCCTGGTGCCGGAAGGCAGGAGGGTGTTCGCCAGACTGAGCGTGACGGAGAATCTTGAAATGGGCGCCTGGCATCGCAGGGACAGCCAGGGCATCGCGTCGGACATCGACTATGCCTTCACGCTTTTCCCCCGCCTGGGAGAGCGGCGCAGCCAGCTGGCCGGCACCATGAGCGGCGGTGAACAACAGATGCTGGCCACGGCGCGCGCGCTCATGTCGCGTCCCTCCCTGCTGCTGATGGACGAACCTTCCATGGGTCTGGCGCCGGTCCTCGTCGAAACCATTTTTGAGACGATCGAACAGATTAACAGCGAAGGCACGACAATCCTGTTGGTAGAGCAGAACGCGCAAATGGCCCTCGGCGTCGCCAGTCGGGGCTATGTCTTGCAGTCGGGCAACATAGTTCTCGATGATGACGCCGCCAGTTTGCGAGAGAATCCGGTCGTCCAGAAGGCCTACCTGGGCATGGATTGAGGCTTGACTGCCCTGCCGCCAACCATATACTGATTCCCGGTTTCACGGCGGAAGGAAGCGGTGTATGGCCAGCAGACGCAGCATTTCGACGGTCAAGCCTCAATTCGGCAACAACCGCAGCCATTCGCTCAAGGCCACGCGGCGGCAATTCCGGCCCAACTATCAAAACAAGCGCCTCTGGGTACCGGAGCTGGACCGCTTTGTGCGTGTCCGCCTGACCGCGAAAGAACTTCGCACCATCGACAAGATCGGCCTCCGTGAATTCATGGCCCGCCAGGGCCGCAAGATCGAAGAACTGATCTGACCAGGCGGGACGCCTGAGTCTACGGCCCATTTCCAGTCGCAGGCCACAACCCGTTTCCATTGTTGCTATACTTCGTCGCAACCGGGGGTATTGCTGACTGTGGCTGCTTCATCCCGTTCGCTGCAATTCGATGAGTTCCCACCGGCCAGCCACGAGGACTGGCACAAGGCCGCAGCCTCGCTGCTCGGGACGGGTACGCCGGAATCCCTGAGCACAGTAACGCTCGAAGGCCTGGACCTGCAGCCCCTTTACAGCCCGGAACACAGCGCTGGCCTGCAAAACGCCGATTTGCTCCCTTTCTTGCTGCCCCGGGCCGAAGCAGGGTCACGACCCTGGCTGATCGTGCAGTCCAGCGCCCTGGCGGCCCCGGAAGACGTCAATCGCGAATTGCTGGAGGGCATTCGCCAGGGCAGCAACGCCATCCAGCTTTTTCCGGAAGACTCCTCATTTCATTGCGTTGGCGAAACCCAACCCGGGGTCCCTCCTGGTTACCGCAAGGGCAATGTTCTCGCGTCCGCCGGCGACTTTGTGCGTGTCCTGGACTCTGTCCCCGTCGAAGAAACGGTCCTGTTGATGCAGTGCGGGCCACACAGCCTGCCGCTGCCAGCCCTGCTGGTGGCCGGGTTGCGCCAAAATGGTGCAGCGCCCGCCGATCTGTGCGGCGCCATTGGGTCGGACCCGCTGGCCTGGCTGGCGACGCGGGGGTCTTTGCCGGCGTCCGTCAATGCCCTGTATGACGAACAGGCGGACTGGCTGCGCTGGACCCGGGAACACGCCCCCCAAATCGATGCGGTCTTCCTGGACGGCTGCGTCTGGCATGAAGCCGGCGGCAATGCCGTGCAGGAAATCGCCTGCTCCCTGGCCAATGCAACGGCAACACTGCGCGCCTTGCTTGCCAGAGACTTCCCTGTCGAAGAGGTCGCACCCCGAATGGCACTGTCCGTATGTGTCGGCGGCGACATCCTCATGGAGCTGGCGAAACTGCGCGCCTTGCGCCTGTTGTGGGCACAAATGATTGAGGCCTTCGGCGGTCCCATTGCATGCCAGTTGGCGAAAATCCATGCGCGCACAAGCCGCCGCAACAAGTCCTCGCTGGATACCTGGAACAACATGTTGCGTTCCACCCTTGAGGCGCTGACAGGGGCCATGGGTGGCTGCGACAGCATGCTGGTTGAGCCCTTTGACGCCACCTCGAGCGATCTGGCCCGTCGCCACGCCCTGAACCAGCAACACATCCTTCAGCGCGAGGCCGGCCTTGCCCATTTGCTGGATCCGGCCGGCGGGTCCTGGACGCTTGAAGTGTTGACCGACTGGCTGGCGCGTGAAGCCTGGAGTATGTTTCAGGACATCGAGGGCAATGGCGGCTTGCTCGCCTGCCTGCAAAAGGGAAGTATCCAGCGGGACCTCGCCACCGTTGCGCAACAACGCCTTGCGCGCAATGCAAGGCGCAAAGACGTCCAGGTAGGCAGCAACCAGTTTGTCGATGGTCAGGATTACGAAGCCCCTGGCCTGCCGGTAAACGGCTCCGATACAGTCCCCGCTCCAGCGACGGGGAGGCCCTCTCGTTCGGCAACGGGACCTCTCCCGGCAGGTCCTTGCCCTGATTCCGGCTTTCATGCCCTGGTCAAGGCCGCCGAAAAGAGAGCAACCCTGAAAGAACTCCTGCAGCTGTTGCCTCATGATTCTGCGGAAGGCCCCGGGATCGCGCCACTCAACTGCATGCGTCTGTCGGCCCCCTGGGAAGCATTGCGCGCGAATGCCAGCGCCCAGCGGCGGCGAAGCGGGCGGGCGCCCAGGGTTCATCTTGCGCTATACGGCGAAGCGGCGCGCTTGCACGCCCGCGCCAGTTTCGTCAGGGATTTTTTCGGCGCGGGCGGCTTCGAATGCGCAGTCGGCCCTGCCCGGGACGCAGCGGAAGACGCGGCGACTGCGGCGCTGTCCGCCGGGGCCGACCTGATCGTCTTCTGCGCCATGGATAGTGATTATCCGTCCGCCCTTCCCGTCTTCTGCAATGTCATTCACAAGAGACAGCCAGACGCATTGATTTACCTCGCCGGGCGTCCGCCTGATGAAATGGAAACCGCCTGGCGCGAGGCCGGCATCGTCGACTTTGTTTACGCGGGGGCGGACTGTCTGGCGATCAATCGGTCGCTTCAGAAGCGGCCGGGTCGCGGGTCATGAGTGCAGGACCAGACTTCACGGCAATTCCGTATCGGGCGTCTTCGACGGTGGCACGGGAAATCGTTGCCGCCACAGTGGACGTGTGGCGCACGCCGGAAGACATTGAGGTCCCTTCGCTTTGCAGGGCAGCCGACCTCGAGGATGCGAATCATTTGCAGTTCACAGCCGGTATCCCGCCTTACCTGCGCGGCCCCTACCCCACCATGTATGCGCAACGTCCCTGGACGATTCGCCAGTACGCCGGCTTCTCCACGGCGGAAGAAAGCAACGCCTTTTACCGTCGCAATCTGGCAGCTGGGCAGAAGGGACTGTCCATCGCATTCGACCTGGCGACGCACCGCGGCTATGACTCGGACCATCCCCGTGTCGCCGGCGACGTCGGCATGGCGGGCGTCGCCATCAGTTGCCTGCCAGACATGCAGCGGCTGCTGGAAGGCATCCCGCTGGACCGCTGCTCGGTGTCGATGACCATGAATGGCGCCGTGCTGCCCGTGCTGGCCTTTTTCATCGCCACGGCGGAAGAACAGGGCGTGGCGGCCAGCAAACTGACGGGCACGATACAAAACGACATTCTCAAGGAATACATGGTGCGCAACACCTACATTTACCCGCCGGCGCCCTCCATGCGCATCGTCGCTGACATTTTTGCCTGGTGCGCGCAGCAAATGCCCCGCTTCAACAGCATCAGTATCTCGGGCTATCACATGCAGGAAGCCGGCGCGCCGGCAGATCTGGAACTGGCCTACACGCTGGCGGATGGCCTTGAGTACGTCCGTACCGGTCTGCAGGCCGGCCTGGACATCGATGACTTTGCGCCGCGCCTTTCCTTCTTTTGGGGGATCGGTCTCAATCTCTTCATGGAGATCGCCAAGTTGCGCGCGGCGCGGGTTCTGTGGGCCAAACTCATTCACCAGTTCAGCCCGCGCAACCCGAAATCCATGGCGTTGCGCGCCCATTGCCAGACTTCGGGCTGGAGCCTGACCGGGCAGGACCCCTTCAACAATGTGACCCGTACCTGCATTGAGGCCCTGGCCGCCGTACTGGGGGGGACGCAATCGCTACACACCAACGCGCTGGATGAGGCCATCGCCCTGCCGACCGACTTTTCCGCCCGCATTGCCCGCAACACCCAATTGGTGCTTCAGCACGAAAGCGGCCTTACGCGCGTGGTCGATCCTCTGGCCGGGTCCTTCACGCTTGAAAAATTGACGAAAGACTTGCTCAAACGCGCCTGGTCACACATTGAGGAAATTGAAGCCCTCGGCGGCATGGCCGCCGCCATTGCCGAAGGCCTGCCACGTTTGCGGATCGAGGAAGCTGCCGCCCGCCGGCAGGCGCGAATCGATTCCGGACAGGAAATCATCGTAGGCGTCAACCAGTGGCAGCCGGAAACTGACACCTCACTCGAAATACTCGACGTGGACAACAGCGCCGTCCGCGCGGCACAGAAGGAACGGTTGAGGGAACTGCGCGACGGTCGGGACGAGGCATCGGTCCAGGCCGCGCTTCAGGCGCTGACGCATTGCGCAGAAAGCGGGGATGGCAATCTGTTGGGGCTGGCCGTCGTCGCCGCAAGGGCGCGAGCGTCTCTGGGGGAGGTTTCCATGGCGCTGGAAAAGGTCTGGGGCCGACACGAAGCGCCGGTCCAGACCGTAAGTGGCGTATACGACGTCGCCTGGGGCGACAGCCCGGACATTTCAGAAACGCGCGCGCTCTGCGCCGACTTTGAACAGGCGGAGGGGCGACGCCCGCGAATTCTCGTCGCCAAAATCGGACAGGACGGCCATGACCGCGGCGCGCGCGTCATCGCCAGCGCCTTCGCGGACCTCGGTTTCGACGTCGACGTCGGCCCCTTGTTTCAGATGCCGGAAGAAGTCGCCCTTCAGGCCGTGGAAAACGACGTGCACATTGTGGGCATCAGTTCGCTGGCGGGCGGGCACAGGACGCTGCTGCCACAACTGGTGGCAGAGCTTTCCGCCCTGGGTCGCCCGGACGTCATGGTCATCATCGGGGGTGTCATCCCTGAACGCGACCACGCTGCGCTGCGCGAGCAAGGCGCAGCGGAGATTTTTGGGCCCGGCACAGTCATTCCGCATGCCGCGCAGACCATTCTCAAGCGCTTGCGGAAGCGTCAGCGACTGCCTGATGCCTGAAGCGGGGGGCGAGAGGGCGGTTTCCGTCGATGAACTGGCAAAGGGCGTTCTGGCCGGCGAGCGGGTGCAGCTGGCGCGGGCGATCACTCTGGTGGAGAGCAGCGCAAAAAGCCATCGGCGACTGGCCGGCGCGTTGTTGCAAAGGCTGTTCCCGCATGGCGGGAACGCCATTCGCGTCGGCATCACCGGCGTCCCCGGTGCCGGCAAAAGTACGTTGATAGAAGCCCTCGGGCTGCACCTTGTCGGGCAGGGCAAACGGGTCGCCGTACTCGCCATTGACCCCAGCAGCAGCAGGAGCGGCGGCAGCATTCTGGGCGACAAAACGCGAATGTCCTCTCTGGCGCGCAGTCCCCAGGCCTTCATCCGTCCCTCCCCTTCCGCCGGCACACCAGGCGGCGTTGCCAGCAAAACGCGTGAGTGCATGCTGCTCTGTGAAGCCGCGGGCCACGACGTGATATTCCTGGAAACTGTCGGCAGCGGTCAGGGGGAAATTGCGGCCCGCAGCATGGTGGACTTTTTTCTCTTGTTGCTGGTCACCGGCACCGGTGACGGGTTGCAGGGAATGAAAAAAGGCGTGATGGAGTTGGCCGATGCCATCGCCGTCAACAAGGCCGATGGCAAAAACCAGGCTGCCGCCCGCGCCGCTCGCGCAGACATGGAAAGGGCATTGCGCCTCTTGTCCTCTTCAGAATCCGGCTGGCGGCAACGGGTCGTCACCTGCTCCGGCCTTGAAGGCGGCGGGATCGCAGAGCTCTGGTCCATCATGCTGGAATTCCGCAGTGAGGCCCGGGCTTCCGGCTTCTGGCACAGAAATCGCCAACAACAGCGCCTGGCATGGCTGCATGCCCTGCTGGAAGAAGGGATCCGCGAATCCTTCTACACGCACAGCGAGGTGCAGCAGGCCCTGCCCGTCTATGAGCGAGCAGTGCTTGCCGGTGAAGTAAATGTCAGCGACGCCGCCCGGGAGCTGCTCATACTCGCCAGACCTGAAGAACCGTCGCCGGGAGCGCGTGAATGAAACTGACCATAATCGGTGGTGGCAGCGTCCGAACGCCCAGGCTGATACCTTCCCTGGTCCGGCGCGCGCCCCGTCTGGGGCTGCGGGCGCTTTGGCTGATGGATTCCGACCCGGAGAGACT
>DAOUIB010000126.1:0-1818 GCA_034428275.1 Anaerolineae bacterium | reverse complement strand
CCTCGAAGGCCGGTCGCCCGCCGAGGCAGGCCGGGACCACACGTCGCACCGGCTGCTGGCGACGGGTCGCGGACAGCGCGAAACCCTTGTGCTGCTGCTGGGCTTTTGCACGCTTTACGGCCTGCTGGCGCTGGTGATCAGCGAAGCGTCGCCCGCCATGCAGCCGCCGCTGGTGGCGCTCGGCGTGTTGTCGCTCATACTTGCGGGGCTTCTGATGGCGCGCATGCGGCGACGCCAGCGCCGGGCTGAGGGGCTGGCTGCTCGACAGCGATCAACGAATGGCTTCTGATGCGCGTCCTGCACGTTTTGCGGGCGACGGGCGTGGCCGGCGCCGAACGGCACGTCCTGGCGCTGCTGGCCGGGCTGCGCGAATCCGGCCTCGACGCACAACTGGCCCTGTTGACCGCCAGACGGACACCCACGCCAGGCCTGGAGGCGCAACTGCGGAACGCGGGTATTCCCTTTCAGTCCTTCCCCATGCGGGGACACGTCGACGTAACCCTGTTGGGCAGGCTTCGCGCCCTGACGCGCGAAGGGAAGCCGGTCATCATCCATACGCATCTCTTTCATGCCGACCTCTACGGCGGGCTGGCGGCGCGTCTGGAGCGCGTGCCGACGCTGGTCAGCAGCCGCCACAATGACAACGCCTTTCGCCGCCGCCAGCCCTGGCGAGCGCTAAACAGCCAGTTGTGGCGCATGACGGACGCCGGCATCGCCATCTCCCGGGCCGTGGCGGACTTTGCCGTTGAGGTGGAAGGCGCGCCGCGGGACAAATTGCGCGTGATTCACTACGGTCTGCAGCGGAACGCCCTGCCGGAGATCGATCGTCAGCGCAGGCGTCGCGATCTTCGCCGCGAACTGGGCCTGGACGACACGCAACCCGTGGTCGTCATGGCCTGCCGTCTGGTGGAGCAAAAGGGCGTAAGCGACGCCCTGCAGGCCTTCGCCGGGACCCGCGCCGATTTCCCGCAGGCGCGATTGCTGATCGCCGGCGACGGTCCGCTGCGCAGCCGGCTGCAGGACGAGGCCGCCCAGGCCGGGTTGACAGGCGGTGTGCGTTTCCTCGGATGGCGTGAGGACGTGCAAGAGTTGCTGGCGGCCTGCGACGTCTTTTTGATGCCCAGTCTGTGGGAAGGTTTCGGCCTGGTGTTGCTGGAGGCCATGGCGCAGGGCCTGCCGGTCCTCGCCTCGCGCGTCAGCGCGATTCCTGAAGTCGTCGTGGACGGTGAGACGGGGATTCTGGCGCCGGCCCGTGACGTGCCGGCTTTCAGAGACGGCCTGCTTTCCCTGTTGCGCGATCCCGGGTTGGCGCAGCGTATGGGTGAGCAGGGCAGGAGTCGACTCGAGGCCTGCTTCGGTGAAGAGCGCATGGTGCAGGAAACTCTGGCACTCTATCGGGAACTGCAGCCGGCGCTATGACGGCGCGCCTGCTCTATCTCGTCAACATCCCGCGCTTTTTCATGACGCATCGTCTGCCACTGGCCCTGGCGGCGCGCGACGCGGGCCATGAAGTGCACGTGGCCACTTCGAAATTCGATCGCGACAGCGTCGAAGGAATCCGCGCCACCGGTCTTGCCTGGCACGGGCTGCCATTGCAGCAACATGGCACGAATCCCTTCAACGAAGTCCGCGCCCTGCGCAGCATTATCGCCCTGTATCGCGCGCTGCGCCCGGACCTGTCGCACCACGTCACGGTCAAGTCATTGCTTTACGGCGGTCTGGCCGCGCGCCTGACGGGTGTGCCGGCCGTCGTCAACACGGTCAGCGGCCTGGGCTATGTCTTCTCTTCGGAGGACCGTCGCGCCCGTCTGCTGCGCG
>DAOUIB010000125.1:0-2915 GCA_034428275.1 Anaerolineae bacterium | reverse complement strand
CCTGCCGTGGTCTGCAGCGGCGCCCTGGAGCGCCTTGACTTCAGTGAAGAGGATGCGCCGCGCGGCGCCTGTCTGATTGAGTTGACGCGCGGCGCGACGCGCTGGCGCTTTCTGCCGCTCGCCGCCCGGCCGCTGCGCAGCCTGGAGCTGGACCTGCGAGACAGCGCGGCCCCGGCCGCGGCCCTGCAGCAGGCCCTTGGCGGCGAGGCGCTGGAGGGCGTCATTCTGCGCCTGCTGCTGCAACTGTCCGCGGACAATGAGGCGGCCCTCGACGCCGACGCGCTCCACGAGGCCCTGCGGCACGCCGGCGTCTGGCATCTGGCGGGCCTGCAGCGCGAGGTCGAGCGGCCCCGGCGCCGCAGGTTAGGCGGCGCGGAAGGTCTGGAGCCGCTGCCTCTGCTGCAACACTATCTGACGTCGCGCGATACGCCGCCGCAGCGGCAAAAGGCCTTGCTCGACGCCGCAGCGGGGCTGTTGCGCGACCTCGAGGCCGAATCGCACTGATGCTGCCGCTGCGCCTTGAACTGCGCAACTTCATGTCCTGGCGCGAACTGGACGCCCTGCGCCTGGAAGACATTCACCTCGCCTGTCTCGCCGGCCCCAACGGCGCCGGCAAGTCGGCCCTGCTGGATGCCGTCGGCTGGGCGCTCTGGGGCCGGGCGCGCGGCCGCAGCGCCGCCGACCTGCTGCGCGAGGGCAGCCAGGAAATGCGCGTCCAGCTCGATTTCCGGCAGGACGACCAGGTCTACCGCGTGCTGCGCCAGCGCTGGCGGGCGCGACGCGGCGAAGGCTCGCTCGAGCTCTTCGTGCGCGACTCCCGGGGCAACTACACGCGCATCAGCGAGGCGAGCATGCGCGCCACCCAGCGCCGCATCACCGCCCTGGTCCGGCTGGACTACGAGACTTTCATCAATTCCGCCTGGCTGCAGCAGGGCCGCGCCGACGCCTTCACCACGCGTACGCCGGCGGAACGCAAGCAATTGCTGGCCGGCATCCTGGATCTCTCCCTGTGGCAGCGCCTGGAAGCGGCCGCCAGGGATCGTCTGTCAGGGCTGGAGACGCAACTGGCCCTGTTGCAGTCCCGCCACGAGGAGATTGAAAGCGACCTGGCGCGCCAGCAGACCCTCGAAGCCGCCCTGCAGGTCGCCCGCGACGCCAGCGCCGCGGCGCAACGCGACCTTGACGCCGCGGAGCAGGTCGCCAAAGCCAGCGAGCATGTGCCGCACGACCTGCGTTTCGCCAGGGAAGGCCTGAACGGCGAACGAGACAGGTTGCGCCAACTCCAGGTCGACGGCGAGGCGGCCGACGCCGATTGCGAGCGGCAGGAGGAACGCATCGCCGCCTTCGAGACCGTGCTGGCCCAACGCGAGGAGATCGAACGGGGCCGGGATGCCTTGCAGAAGGCACGTCAAGGCGACCGCCAGATGGGCGAGCGCCTGCGCCGCCTCGGCGATCTGCGCGAGCGCGAGCAGGCGCTGCGCGACCGTCTGCGCGACGCGCGCGCGGAACTGGAAACTCGCCTGGGCGCCCTCGACGCGCGCATCGAAGGCCTGGAGCGCGAGGTCCAGGCGGCCTCCGGCGCCGCGCTGGAACAGACGCGGGAGCGGATCGCTGCCCTGCGCGCCCTGGAACGCGAACGCGCGCAACTGCAATCGGAGGCCAGGCGCGACCAGGGTGAACGGGCCCGGCTGCAGGAGGTCAATCGCAACCTGCGCGAGACGATGCTGGACTTGCGCTCGCGCATGGACCGTCTGGAAGGCAGCGATGGCGTCACCTGCCCGCTCTGCGGCCAGCTCCTCGACGAAGAGGCCCGTCTGGCCCTGATCGCGCGGCTGCAGCAGGAAGGCGGCGCCCAGGGCGACCGTTGGCGCGCCAACGACGGGCGTATGCGGGAACTGGCCGAAGAGGAGCGGCGGCGCCAGGCGCGCAGCGCGCAGCTGGATGATGAATTGCGGCAGTTGCAGCCGCTGCTGACCCGGGTCGCTGAACTGGAAGCGCGCGCCAGGGCGGCGGCCGACGCGACTGAGGAGTTGCAACTGCTACGCAGTGAACAGGCCAGCCTGCGGGCCCGTCTGGACTCAGGTGACTACGCCCGCGAGTTGCAGGCGCAACTGGCCGCCCTGAAAAGCAGCGGCGAGGCGATCGGCTACGACAGCGCGCAGCACGATGCCGCTCAGGCCCAACTGGAGCAGTTCGAGTCCTTCGAGCAGCGCCAGACCGCCCTTGAGGTCGCGCTCAACGGCCTGCCCGAGGCCCGGGAAGCGCTGGCATCGGCCCGGGCGCGCCGCGAACGCATCAAGGCGGAACAGCGCGCCGCGCAGCAGCGTATCGCTCAACTGGAAGCGGACATCGCGGAACTGGAATCCGGGCTGAAGGAGCACCATGCGCAGCAGGAAGGTCTGGCGCAGTTGCGCGTGGAAGCGCAGCAGGCCGACCGTACCCTGGTCAGCGCCGGGCAGGAACTGGCCGCGCTCGAAAACCTGCGCGAGCGCCATGCGACCTTGCAGGAGCGCGCGGCCGGGCTGCATGAGAGCGCGGAAATTTACCGGGAATTGCGCCAGGCCTGCGGTCGCGACGGCGTGCCGGCGCTGCTCATGGAAAGCGCCATTCCGGAACTGGAGGCCGCCGCCAACGCCCTGCTCCTGCGCATGACGGACGGCCGTCTGCGCCTGCAGCTGGAGACCACCCGCGAGCGGCTGCGCGGCGGCGACGTCGAGACCCTCGACGTCCGCGTCGCCGATGAATACGGCTCGCGCGATTACGAACTCTTCAGCGGCGGCGAGGCCTTTCGCGTCAACTTTGCCCTGCGCATCGCCCTCTCCCGCCTGCTGGCGCGGCGCGCGGGAACGCAATTGCGCAGCCTGTTCATCGACGAGGGCTTTGGCACCCAGGACGATGCCGGTCGCGAGCGTCTG
>DAOUIB010000124.1:0-1548 GCA_034428275.1 Anaerolineae bacterium | reverse complement strand
CGGAACTGCAGACGCCGGAGTCGATCGCGGCGGCGCCGGAAGTACTGGCGCCCGTCGAGGTCATGTTGTCCGGCTGGGGCGCGCCCCGCCTGGACGCCGCCTTTCTGGAGGCCGCGCCGCATTTGAAGCTGGTGCTCTACGGCGCCGGATCGCTGCGCCGCGAACAGGACGCGTGGATGGCAGAGGGCGCGCTGAATTGACGCTTGCCGGCCCTTACTCCAAACACTTTCCCGCCCGGTCGCGCGAGCCTTTCCCACCTTCGGTGGGCGCTCTTCCGCAGGGAGAGGGCTTTTCCCGCAGCAGCAACGGCCAGACCCCTTGAAAACGCGCGCGCTGTACATCCTGGGCGAAAGAGGCTACGGGCGCATCTACGGCCCGCAGGAGCGCGCCGACGTCGCCGGCCTGGTGGACGTGTACACGGAACTGCAGACGCCGGAGTCGATCGCGGCGGCGCCGGAAGTACTGGCGCCCGTCGAGGTCATGTTGTCCGGCTGGGGCGCGCCGCGCCTGGACGCCGCCTTTCTGGAGGCCGCGCCGCATTTGAAGCTGGTGCTCTACGGCGCCGGATCGCTGCGCCGCGTGGTGACGGAGGCGTTTTGGGCCAGCGGTGTACAGATCAGCAGCGCGGCGGCGGCCAACGCCGTCATCACCGGCGACTTTGCCTGCGCGCAAATCCTGATGGGCCTGAAAGGCGCATGGCGCCACGCGCTGCGCTTGCGGGAGCAGGGGGTCTGGTCCAAAGAGCCGGTCGCCGCCGGGCTGTATGGTTCGGTCGTCGGGCTGGTATCGCTGGGTGCGGTGGCGCAGCGGGTCGCCAGCCTGCTGCGACGCCACGACCTGACGGTCATCGCCTGGGACCCCTACGTCGAACCGGCCCTGGCCGCCAAACTCGGCGTGACGCTGGTGGAGTCGCTGGACGAGGTGTTTCGCGAGGCGGACGCGGTCTCACTGCATACGCCGCTGCTGGACGAAACGCGAGGGATGATCGGCGGCGCGCAGTTGCGGGCGATGAAGTCCGGCGCGGTCTTCATCAACACGGCGCGCGGCGCGCTCCTGCGTGAGGCAGAACTGGTGCAGGTGTTGCGCGAACGACCGGACCTGTTCGCGCTGCTGGACGTCACCTCGCCCGAGCCGCCGCCGCCGGAATCGCCCCTTCATACGCTGCCCAACGCCGTGCTGACGCCCCACGTCGCCGGCGCGCAAGGTGCGGAATGCCGGCGCCTCGGTCGCAGCATGGTTGACGAACTACGTCGCTTCCTGCGCGGCGAACCCCTGCAACACGCCCTCACGCGCGGCAGTTACGCGCGCATGGCCTGAGGCAGGCGAATGTTGCGCCCCGGACTGGTCTCGATCACCTTTCGGCAACTTGAACCAGCGCGCATTGTGGCGCTGGCGCAAGAGGCCCGGCTGGCGAGCATTGAGTGGGGCGGGGACCTGCACGCGCCGCCTGGCGACGAGCGGCGCGCCCGTCAGCTGGCGTCGATGACCCGCGACGCCGGTCTGCAGGTGAGCGCTTACGGTTCCTACTACCGTCTGCGCGATGAGGCG
>DAOUIB010000123.1:0-1992 GCA_034428275.1 Anaerolineae bacterium | reverse complement strand
TCTTCCTCGCCCTGCGCGCCCCCGCCGCTGCGCCAGCGCACCCGCACCAGACGCACTTCGGCGCCGGACGCGCCCTGGTGCGGCAGCGGCAGGTCGCGGAGGCTGTCGATCCGCAGGTCCGTCAGTTGATGGATGCGCGCCAGCAGCTGGCGGCAGGCGTCGCGCAGGGCATCCCCGGCGAGATCTTCCCTCACCGCAGGGAACGGATGTATTCGGCGCTGTCCGGAATGTGCACCGGCAGATGACGGTAGAAGGGTCGCGGTGGCGTGACGATGATTTCCTCCACCATGCCCCCAAGGTCCAGCGGCTCGCGTTCGGGCCAGGGCGCAGGATTGTGCCACGCTTCTTCGTCCAGCGCGGCGATGGCGTCCTCAAGGCCCGCGTGGCAGCGTTCCCATTCGTCCAGCACCTGCGCCAGACTGTGCTCGCTGCGATCGGCGATGCCGCTGTAATGCAGGGAGTGGCTGCGCGCCGGGCTGCGCATAATGTCGATGGCCTGGTGCCGTTCGCCGCGCCCCCAGGCCGCGATGGCCGCCAGCGCCAGCGCCTCGTAACAGATCAGATGCGCCAGCAGGTCCTTGAAGGAGAGGCGCTGGTCGGCATACATGCCATGGCGGATGGTGTCCGGCCGCGTCATTTCCTCTTCGTCCAGTTCGTCGATGAGTTCGCGCACGGCGGCGTGCTCCACGCGCAGCAGTTCCACGGCCCGTTGCGGGCCCACAGTGGCCTTCATGGTCGACTCTCCCCCTTGTCTTCCTCTTCGCGTTCCAGCACGTCGCGCAGGATGTAGACCGGGTGACCGCGCATTTCGTGCCAGCTGCGCACCAGTATCTCCGCCACCAGACCGATGCTGACGAGTTGCACACCGGCGATGACCAGCAAGACCGCCAGAATCAGAAGCGGCCTGTTGCCGATATCCACGTTGAACGCCAGCTTTTCGAAACTCAGAATCAGCCCGATCACCACACCCACGCCGCCGGTCAGCAGGCCGAGACCGCCGAAAACCTGCAATGGCCGCGTGCTGTAACCGAGGATGAAACGCACGGTGACCAGGTCCAGCAACACGCGGATCGTGCGGCTGATGCCATATTTGCTGCTGCCGTAGCGGCGCGGCCGGTCGTTGACGGCGATCTCGGTCACCTGTACGCCGATCTGCGAGGCGACCGCCGGTATGAAGCGGTGCAGTTCGCCGTAGAGTTGAATGTTCTTGACCACCACGTTGCGGTAGGCCTTGAGCGTGCAGCCGTAGTCATGCAGATGCACGCCGGTCACGCGCGAAATCAGGCGGTTGGCCAGCGCGGAGGGCAGGCGCCGCGTCAGGAGGGGTTCCTTGCGGTCCCGGCGCCAGCCGCTGACGATATCGTAGCCCTCGTCCAGCTTCGTCAGCAGGCGCGGGATGTCCTGCGGGTCATTCTGCAGGTCGGCATCCAGGGTGATGACGACGTCGCCGCGCGCCTTCTGGAAGCCGGCGCTGAGCGCCGTCGTCTGGCCGTGGTTGCGACGGAAACGCAGGATGATCCAGCGCGGGTCGCGTCGGTGCTGCGCTTCCAGCGCGGCAAAACTGCCGTCGCTGCTGCCATCATCGATCACGATGACCTCGCTTTCGATTTCCAGCGCATCCAGCGCGGCCGTCAGTTCCTCGTACAACGCAGGGACGGATTCCGCCTCGTTGTAAAGCGGAATGACGATCGACAGGCGCGGCAGGCTCACAGGGCCGGCTCCACGCGCGGCAGCCGTCGCAGCCACAGCCAGCCGCCGAGCCCGCAGAGCGTCGCGGCCAGCAATTGACAGGCATGCAGGAAGAAACCGGTCGCGACAGCCGCGCCGGGTTCCAGACCGGCCAGGCCCACCAGGCCGAAGGTCCAGCCGCCTTCGATAACACCCAGACCGCTGATGCTGGCCACCGGCAGGGCCTCCACCAGCATGGTGATGCTGATCACGCCCACCAGCAGGGGCAGGCCATGGATGCCGAGGCCGGCCAGCAACACCAGG
>DAOUIB010000122.1:0-4066 GCA_034428275.1 Anaerolineae bacterium | reverse complement strand
GGTGCTAGACTGGTATTCCGGTTCGAATACAGGGGAGGTGCGCCACGAGCAGAAGGGCTCCGTCCGTATTCATTGCATTACGCTGACAGAAATAGTTTGAGGGGATAGACATGGACCACAAGATTAGTCGCCGTGACATGCTGAAGGGCACGGCCGCCGGCGCGGTCGGTTTGGTGGCGGGCCTGACGCCGGCCATGGCGCCCGCGCAGGATGTCGTGAAGCTGCGCTTTTCGGAAAACGAGTCGCGCTGGACGCCGGTGGTTGAAGCCTTTGCCGAACTGTACCCCGGCACCGAGGTCGAGTTCCTCAACATCACCGGCATCGACCATGAGGAAGTCGCCGCGAAGATCCTGTCGCTGCTGGCCTCCGGGCAGCCGCTGGACGCGGGCTACGCCGCGACCGAGGCCACCGTGCTTTACGCCGGCCAGGGCGTCGCCGCGTCGATGACCGAACGCGTGCTGGATGCGCAGGACGAGTTGGCCGAATACTTCTCTGACATGGCGCCGATCCTGCCCGAGACCATGCTCTGGGAAGGCGACATCTACGAGTTGCCGGCGCGCTTTAATGCGCCCAACATGTACTTCAACATGAACTTGCTGGAAAAGGCGGGCCTCGACGTGCCGCCGGCGGACTGGACCAAAGACGACTTCGACGAGATGTGCACGGCCCTGACCAACGTCGGCGGCGAGGAGACCTTCGGCTACGCCTGGGTCAACCGTCTCTGGGGCAGCTGGGGCCCGTGGTACTTCGTCAACGACACCAACTTCCTGACCGAGGAACGCTCGGAGGGCGGTGAATGGTTCTGGGAGACCTTCTATTCGGACAACGACACCGTGTCGCATCGCGGCGGCGGTTTCCGCTGGCCGGAACCCAATGCCAACCACCCCAACATGGTCGAGGCGCTGGAATACGTCGTGTCCCTGACCGAACAGGGCAAGGCGCCGGGCATTGCGCTGGGCGGTGGCTCCGAACTGCAGGGCATCTTCGTCAGCGACAAATTGGGCATGACGCCGGCCGGCGGATTTTGGGCCGGCGGCCTGATCAACGCCGGCATGGAAAAGGGCTCCTTCGACGTGCAGTTCTGGCCGGTATGGAAATCGCAGCGCCACCAGCTGGGCGTCGGCGGCCGCTGGATCTTCACCGGCAGCCAGAACCCCGACCGCATGTGGGAACTGCTCAAGTTCTCGATCAGGACCGAGTCGATGCTCATGTTCAAGGACATGTTCCGGCCCCTGATGCGCACCACGCCGGTGCGTCGTTCGATGGCCAACGCGGAGGCCTACGAGCCCAGCGGCCCGGCCAACTGGGAGGTCTTCTACGACACCGTGGACCGGCCCGACACCGGCCCGATCCCGGCGCCGCCGGAAGCCAACGCCGTCACCAGCATTCACACGCGCTTCACCGGTCTGGCCCTCTCCGGCGAGCTCTCGCCGCAGGACGCGCTGGACCAGGCGCAGGCGGAGCTGGAAGCGCTTTTCGCCCGCACCCGCGCGTAGGCAGCACGGCCGCCATGGCGGCCTGTGCATTCAGGGGGAGTCTTCGTGGCTCCCCCTTTCGCGTTAAGCGGCCCGCAAATTTCGCGTCGGGCGACATGATATGTCGCCCCTACGCCCCGTATTGCAAGGGCGATTCATCAGATCGCCCGCGTCCACAAAACGCAGTGCCACTGTAGGGGCGATTTATCAAATTGCCCGCGACCACAAAGCGCAAAGCCACTGTACGGGCGATTTATTAAATCGCCCGGTGTCGGGCGACATGATATGTCGCCCCTACGCCCCGTATTGCAAGGGCGATTCATCGAATTGCCCGCGGCCACAAAACGCAAGTCACTGTAGGGGCGATTTATCAAATCGCCCGCTGCACCGGCGACATGATATGTCGCCCGTACAATCCTGCCTTGCGCGCAAGGGACAGTTTGGCCGGAGTGCATTGGGGTGCTAGACTGGTGTTCCGGTTCGAATACAGGGGAGGTGCGCCACGCGCAGAAGGGACCCGTCCGAATTTGTCGAAACACGCCGATGAAACTATAGATTTAGAGGTGAGACATGGACCACAAGATTAGTCGTCGTGACATGCTGAAGGGCACGGCCGCCGGTGCGGTCGGGCTGATTGCCGGCCTCGCGCCCGCCGCGGTACCCGCGCAGGATGTCGTCACATTGCGTTTCCAGCAGAACGAGGCGCGTTTCACGCCCGTATTCGAGAATTTCAACGAGATTGTGCCCGGCACCGAAGTCGAGTTCCTCAACATCACCGGCATCGACCACGAGGAAGTGGCCTCCAAGATCCTCAACATGCTGGCCGCCGGTCAGCCGCTGGACGCGGGCTACGCCGCGACCGAGGCGACCGTGCTCTACGCCGGTCAGGGCGTCGCGGCCTCGCTCACCGAGCGCGTGCTGGATGCGCAGGACGAGCTGGCCGATTATTACGCGGACATGGCGCCGATCTGTCCCGAGACCATGCTCTGGGAAGGCAACATCTACCAGTTGCCCGACAGTTGCAACGCGCCCAACATGTTCTTCAACATGAACGTGCTGGAAAAGGCGGGCCTGGACACGCCGCCGGCGGACTGGACCAAGGATGACTTCCACGAATACGCCGTGGCCACCACCGGCATCGGCGGCGAGGAGGTCTTCGGCTACGCCTGGGTCAACCGTCTCTGGGGCAGCTGGGGCCCGTGGTATTTCGTCAACGGCAGCAACTTCCTGACCGAGGACCGCTCGCCCGGCGGTGAGTGGTTCTGGGAGACCTTCTACGCGGACAACGACGACGTGGCGCACCGCGGCGGCGGTTTCCGCTGGCCGGAGCCCAGCGCCAACGACCCCGCCACGGTTGAGGCGCTGGAGTACGTCACTTCGCTGACCAACGAAGGCCTTGCGCCGGGCATCGAGATGGGCGGCGGCGCCTCGCTGGTCGGTCTCTTCGTCTCCGACAAGATCGCCATGACGCCCATGGGCGGTTTCGGGGCCGGTTACCTGGTCAACAACGGCATGGAGAAGGGCCAGTTTGACGCACAGCTCTGGCCGCACTGGAAGTCACAGCGGCACCAGCTGGGCGTCGGCGGCAACTGGATTTTCACCGGCAGCCCCAACGCCGACCGCATGTGGGAGTTTCTCAAGTTCTCCATTCAGGTGGACCAGTTGCTCTCCCAGGCGGGTCGCTACCGTCCGCTGATGACGACCACCCCGGTGCGTCGTTCGATGGCCATCGCCGAGGCCTACGAGCCGACCGGCCCGGCCAACTGGAAGGTCTTCTACGAAACGCTGGACCGCCCGGACACGGCGCCGATCCCGGCGCCGCCGGAAGCCAACGCCGTCACCAACATTCACACGCGCTTCACCGGTCTGGCCCTTTCCGGCGAGCTTTCGCCGCAGGAGGCGATGGACCAGGCGCAGGCGGAGCTGGAAGCGCTCTTCGCCCGCACCCGCGGCGGATAGAAACAACGCGCAACGCGCGCGAGCGCGAAACCTGCAATTCCGGGGGAGCCAGGCATGGCTCCCCCTTCGCGTTTGGCGCCCGGCAAATTTCGCCTCGGGCGACATGATTTGTCGCCCCTGCAATCGTGTGTGGCGCGCAGCGGGCGATAACATGCGGCACATGTACGGGCGATTTATCAAATCGCCCGCGTCCACAAGGCGCAAAGCCACTGTAGGGGCGATTTATCAAATCGCCCGCCGCAACGCCCGCCAATTCGCCCGCCCTGTCGGCATGTCCTGCACGGGCGACATGATATGTCGCCCGTACAATCCTGCCTTGCGCCCGGGGGACAGTTTGGCCGGAGTGCATCGGGGTGCTAGACTGGTATTCCGGGTTGAATACAGGGGAGGTGCATCACCCGTAGAAGGGACCCGCCCGAATTTGTTCAAGTACGCCGATGAAACTATAGAATTAGGGGTGAGAAATGAATCACAAACTGAGTCGCCGTGACATGCTGAAGGGCACGGCCGCCGGCGCGGCCGGCCTGGTGGCGGGCCTGACGCCGGCCATGGCGCCCGCGCAGGATGTCGTCAAACTGCGCTTTTCGGAAAACGAGTCGCGCTGGACGCCGGTGGTTGAAGCCTTTGCCGAA
>DAOUIB010000121.1:0-6594 GCA_034428275.1 Anaerolineae bacterium | reverse complement strand
CGACCAGTCGCTCATCCTGCCAAAGGCAGCGGGTCCAGGCGGGGTCCTGCCGCAACCAGTCGGAGCTGTCGTTCCAGTGCAGGCCGGTGGCGACGCGCCGGCTGCTGTAGAGCAACTGCTGTAGGCGCGCGGGGGAGGCGGTTTGGTCGGCAGAGGAAACTTCCAGGGCAAAACTCACCGCGATTTGCCCGGTTGACCCAGACGTTCGGCGTAGGCGCGGGCAGTGATGGCGAAAATCTGGCAACGGCGCCGGTCAATGAGACGGGTGGCAATTCTCTCGTCCAGTTCATCGATCCGGTTGGCTGTGGTGAACACCGTCGGCAGTTCGTTGTTGTAGCGCGAGTCGATTAACTGAAACAGTTTTTCCCGCACCCAGGGAGTACCCTGGCTTGCCGAAAGACTGTCGAGGATTAATAGAGGCGCATTGCGCACCAAATGAAATCTTTGTTGAAAACTGGTCGAAGCGCTGTTGTCGAAGGAAACCCGGAGCCAGTCCATGAGGTCTGGCACCGTGCTGAAAGCGACCTTCGTGCCGCGTTCATACTGATGACAGGCAATCGCGGCAGCCAGGTGAGTCTTGCCGCAACCAAAACCGCCGGTAAATATCAGCCACTTGTCCGGATTCCCGGCGAAATCGTGAGCGACTTGCAACGCGGCGGCGAGGTTCTTCTGTTCCTTGGGGCCGGTACCATTTCTGACCTCGAAATTCTCCAGGCGCATTTCATTGGGCCAGGTGAGTTGCAGTTCCTTGGGTGGGGCAGGCGTCCGGTAGTCGGGCGCAGAGATTTCAACGTGGCGAATGATCGCCTCATCCAGCAATCGACTGCGGATGCGACCTTCCATGGTATCCAGGTCAACATTTGTCGTTATGACGGTGGGAAGGCTGTGGCTGTGTCGGTGGTTGAGCAACTGGTAAAGCTTCTCACCGGCCCATGGGCTGGGGTTTTCAGCGCCAAGGTCATCAAGAACGAGCAATTGCGCGCTGCGGATGCGATCGAATTGCTCGTCGTAACCGATTTCCGAGGAAGGGCCGTAGGTGCTGCGCAAATGGTCGAGCAGGTCTGGCGCGGTTATGAACAGTACGACGTCTCCATGGGCCAGCCGTACGTTTCCTACGGCTGCCGCAAGGTGTGTCTTGCCACTTCCAATGCGGCCGGAAAGGACCAGCCAGCCTTCAGGATGGTTGGCGAAGTCCCGGGCATTTGACAGCGCCCTCTGGAGCGACACATTTTCCGGCTGGCCGATTCCCTTGCGAGGGACGATGAAATTGTCGAAACGTTTGTCGGCGAAAGCCTCCAGGTTGCTCAGTCGACGCAGGCGCGCCTGGCGTTCCCCGTCACTGGCGGGGGGCAGGTTGGGGCAGCGAAAGAGCTTGCCAAAATCAGCGTGGTCGTAGGGAACGTCGTGGCCCAGTACGCCCAGTCCGCCGCAAAGGGGCGTCTCGCCGCAACGCTCGCAACGCTCCAGGTCAGCTGTCGATGAATTCCGCATAGCGTCCGCTGACGAAGCGTCGTCCGTCGTCCTGCGCCGCCCGTCCGACAAGTCCACGGTCCCGTCCTTCCCGCTCCCAGCGATCCAGAATGGCGCGCACGTAACGCCAGTTGCGTTTGTTGTGTTGCACGGCCAGCTGCAGGGCTTCCTCAAGCCAGAAGTAAGGGAAGCTGGCTTCGGCCTCTTTCAACTGCTCGGCGAGCATCGGCGTGATTGTACCGATGTTGGCCTCGTAGAGGCGGAAGAGGCCCGGTCGTTCCGGCAGGTATTGGGCGGGATGTCGGACATCGTCCGGTCGCCAGTGACCCGCCTCGAGGCGCGCCAGCAGGTCCCGGCCCGCGGCGCTGTTGAGGACGTAAAGGGTCTGTTGGTCCTCACTGTCCCCGAAAGTCGCCGCCAACAGGACGCGACGCCGGGTCGCGCGACCCAGGGCCGCTTGCAGGGTATCGGCCGGCGCCTGCCCCGGCGTCGCCTGACGCAGGGCCAGCAACAGGTGTTCGTCCGCTTCAAGTTCAGAAGCCTGCAGGTAGCGCAGCGGCGCGTCCTTTTGCGCCAGGGCCCGGCAGCAAAAGAGGACTAACTGCAACTCCGCCAGGTCATCAATCAGCGGCAACAGATCGCTGAAGAAGCTTTCAGGAAGGGGCGTATGCCGGCTCAGGCCTTCGCGGAAACCAGGGAAGCCGCGCATCAGCCGGCCCCAAGGTCGACCGGCCGTGCGTTGACGTCGCGGAAGCGGGTGACGGCCTTGTCGAAAAACAGGGAGACGGTCCCGGTAGGGCCGTTGCGATGTTTGGCGACGATGATGTCCGCCTGGCCGGGGATTTCGGTGGCCTCGTTATAGACCTCGTCGCGATACAGGAACATGACGATGTCGGCGTCCTGTTCGATGGAACCAGACTCGCGCAGGTCACGCAGTTGCGGCCGCTTGTCCTGGCGCTGTTCCACGGCGCGGGAAAGCTGGGCGGCGGAAAGCAGGGGGATGTTCAGGTCGCGCGCCAGTTCCTTCATGCTGCGGCTGATAAAGCTGATCTCCTGCACGCGGTTGTTCTCGTAGGCGCCGCCGGCGTTCATCAATTGCATGTAGTCGACGATGATCAGATCGACGCCGGTACGAAAATTCATGCGCCGGCATTTGGCGCGCAGTTCGAGGGGGTTGAGGGCCGGCGTGTCGTCGACGAAAATCTGCAACTTGCCCAGCCGGTCCATGGCTTCCACCAGGCGACCCTGTTCGTTGTTCGATAACTGGCCGAGGCGCAGCTTCTGCATGGTGATGCCGGTCTCCATGGAAGCCAGGCGCTGGACGATTTGCTCGCGGTCCATCTCCATGGTGAAGAAGGCCACCCGGCCGCCTTGCCGCGCGACGAAGAGCATTACGGAAAGCAGGAAACTGGTTTTGCCCATGCCGGGCCTGCCGGCGAAGATGAGCAGGTCCGATTTCTGCATGCCGCCCAGCAGCTGTTCAATGGCGCGGAATCCGGTCGGCAGGCCGAGGGGCGCGTCGCTGTGGCGGATGAGGTACTCGATGCGTCGATAGTAGTCCTCGATGATGCTGCTGATGGGCACCAGCTCGCGTTTTTCGCGGCTTTCGATGGCGCTGAATATCGACTCTTCGGTCTGCTTGATGACGTCGTCGGTGTTCTGTTTTTCGTCGCGCGCCACGCCCTGAATGGTCTCGGCGGCGGCCAGCAGGCGACGGCGCAGGGCGGCGCGTTCCACAATGCGCCCGTATACCTCGGCATGCACGGATACCGGCGTGTTGTTGATCAGGCGGACGAGCGAGGCGGTGCCGTCAATGTCCTCAAGGTGCCCCAGTTGCGCCAGTTCCTCGCTGACGGTGAGGTAGTCCAGGCTTTCGTTGCGTTCCGTGATGCGCTGCATCGCCTCCCAGATCCAGCGATGGCGCAACAGGAAAAAGTCGTCCTGTTGCAGAAAGGAGGCGATGTCTACCCAGACTTCTGGGTTCAGCAGAATGGCGCCAAGGACCGCCTCTTCGGCTTCGGCGCTGAAGGGGATGTTGCGTTCCTGAAAATCAGCGGGGGGTGAATCAAACATGATGGCCTGAGTCGCGCATTCTCAGGCGGGCGCTTGATCATCGTCTTCCAGGTCGTCGAGGTCGAGGGTATCGAGGAAATCTTCGAAAACGCCGAGGGTCTCCTCCTCGCCGTCTTCCCCGGTGGCGCCCAACTCGTCCTCGATATCGCCTTCGCGACGAATGCCGGCCTCGCTCATCACTTCTTCGTCGACGTAAATCGGCGAGCGGGTGCGAACGGCGAGGGCGATGGCGTCGCTGGTGCGCGAGTCGATTTCAAGCCGGCGCTCGCCGGCCTCGATGACAATCAGCGCGTGGAAAATGTCCTTGCGCAGGCTGCGAATGACGACGTGCAGCACCCGGCCGTCCATGCTGCCGATGATGTTGCGCAGCAGATCGTGCGTCAGGGGTCGCGGCCGCGCCTTTTCCTGCAGCTCCAGGGTGATGGCGTCCGCCTCGCAGGGGCCGATCCAGACGGGCAGATAACGGTCGCTGTCGGGGTCCAGCAGCACGACAAGGCGCTCCTGCGACATCAGGCTGACGCGAATGCTGTCAATCACGACTTCAATCATGGGTGCTTTTCCGCAACTCCAGTCCCGACTGGCGCGCAGCGACACGCGTTGCAATTATACACCCATGCGCACTTTCGGCAATCAAATGAAGTTTTCCCAAACCAGACGCAAGGCCGGCGGCAGGCCGCTTTTGCCGCTGGTCCTTGCGCTGCTGACCCTGTTGCCGGCACTTTTCGCCTGCGCTCCTGCCATCGAACCCGTTGCCGGCCTGCGCGGCCCGACGCGCAGCGTCCGCGCCGGGCGGGAACTGGCAAATTACAGTTTTTTGCAAGCGGCGACCTGGGACCTCTTTGACCTTGAGGGAGGCATGGCCCGCGCTGCCCTGTCCGGCAATGCCCTGGAGCTGTCTGTTGACGCGGGCCTGGGTTACCTGAGCGCCGGCAACAACGTCACGCACCGGGACGTTCTGGTCAACGCGACCGTGCGCCAGACCGCGGGCCTGCTCGGCAACGGCTTCGGTCTGCTGTGCCGGGCCGACAAAAGCGGCAACGGTTACTGGTTTCTGCTATCCAGCCGGGGCGAGTACAGCATTCAGGTGGCCAGCGACGTACGCGAGGAGCCTTTTCCACTGGTGCCCTGGCGCTATCACAGCGTCATTCGACCGGGACTGCAGGCCAATGACCTGCGCATCGTCTGCGCGGAGAATTATCTCGCCCTCCTCATAAATGACGTCTTCGTGGCCGAGGCCTTCGACGACGAGTTTCGCGAGGGCGAACTGGCCGTGGCGCTGGGCGCGGGCGAGCGACGGGCCAGCGCCAGCTTTGATGACATACGCGTGCGGGTCGCCACATTGACCGGCAGGCGCTAGTTGCGGGGCGGTATCAGGATCTCCTGGCCCACTTCGAGTCGGTCCGGGTCCGTCAACTCGTTGGCCTCGATCAGGGCGCTGGTCGTCCTGCCATAGTTGAGGGCGATGCTGTAGAGCGTGTCGCCGCTGCTGACGACGTGCAGGCCGTAGCCCTCCGGCAGGCTGGTGACGACGGCTAAGGGCACCGGGGTGACGGGACGGGGCAACGGGGTCGGTTCGGCGTAGCGGTCCTGCAGCTCCGGGCAACTGGCGATGACCAGTCGCTGGCCGGGTCGAATCATGGTGTGGTCGCGCGATAGAGAGGGATTGGCCGCAATCATGGCGTTGACGCTCGTGTCGTTGTCGATAGCGATGTCATAGAGGGTGTCGCCGCCCAGTACCGTATGGACGCATTCCGGGCTGACCTCGTCCACGGTTGGCGGTCTTGGCGTGGGCGTGTGGGTGGGCAGGGAAAAGGTGGTGAAGCCGGAACCGCCGCCCGCCTGTCTGGAAGGAATCTCCGGGCCGCCAGGGGTGATGAAGTCCTGACCCCCTGCTTCGGCCGACTGGGTGGGCGTGGCGGGCGCATCGGCCGGCGACGTCGGCGCAATTACGGTGAGCGGCAGGGATGACGTGGCCCGCAACGCGAGCGCGCGTTCGCTGCGACGGGCGGGCAAGGGGGTGATTTCCGGCTCGGTACTCCACGGCGAACCGCCGGCTTCCCGATAGCAGCCGGCAAGGGCGTATACCATAAGAATCGCAAGCGCCCGCAGCAGAAGTGTCCGCCGCATCCCCGATCCTCCACGTGACAACAGCGCCTGAAAGGGCAACGTTAACCTGCCGCCGATTCCTGGTCAATCCGGCGGGCCCTGGTACGCCTGTGGGCATTCCGACTCCCGTCGCCAGGGAGGGTCCAGTCGCCACGCCGCAAAGCCGTCCTGCTGCCAGGCGAGGCTGACGGTGAAACCGGCTTCCTGCAGCGGCCGCAGCCAGGGCGTCATGTCCCGTTCCGCGGGGGCGGGGAAGTAGCGGGGACCGAATTCACAGAGCCGCAAGGCGTCCCGTGCCAGGGGTTCGGGGTGCGGATACCAGGTCAGGCGCTTGTCATGCCAGACCCCCAGATAGTAGCCCAGTTGCCAGCCAAGCCAGCGATCGTAGACCACGGTGGCGACCGGTTTGGCCGCCAGCCAGGCGCCAAGCCCGTCGATGCCGGCATGCGGATCGGGCCCTGGCAAGGGCTGCAAAAGGAGCAGGGCGGCGAGAATGAATAACAGGAGAAGACGCGGCGTGCGACGCGGCAGGTCCTGGCCGGTGCGCAATCTGGACAGGCAGATGTGGAGGCCCCTGGCGCAGAGGGGGACCAACGCGGGCGTTGCGAGCAGGAGATAGCGTCCGTAGAGGGGAATGGCAGGCAGGACGTGCAGCAGGGAGTAGACGCCCGCGAACAGGGCCAGCGCAAAATCCTGTCGGCGCCTGAAGCGGGGCGTCGCCGCGCGGGTCATTCGCAGAACGGGCAACGCGGCGAGCAGCAAAAGCAGCGCGCCGGGCCATCCAGGCCAGAACAGTTGCGCGGCGTGGGCCGTCCAGGTCGCCAGGCGGCGCGGCAAGTCGGCGATCGCGGCCAGCCCTCCCGGGTCGTTGTTGCTGATGGCCAGGGTATGAACGCCAATGCCCGGCCGCGCGGCGTCCCACAACAGCAGCAGGACAATGCAGGA
>DAOUIB010000120.1:0-16923 GCA_034428275.1 Anaerolineae bacterium | reverse complement strand
CGATCTCGGCTTTCACCACTTCCCCGCCGCCCACCCGCCGCGCGCGCGCCGCTACCTGGCGTGGTCGACGCGGCACAGCGCGCAGCGCGCCAGCCTCGTGCTGGCCGACAGCCAGGCGACGGCGGAGGATTTGCGGGATTTTTGCGAAGTCGCGCCGGAGAAAGTCCGCGTGGTGTACCCCGGCCTGACCCCGCTCCCCATCGGCGATCCGGCGGCCCTGCGCCGCAAATACAGCCTGCCGCCACGTTACTATCTCTTTCTGGGTACCCTCCAGCCGCGCAAGAACCTGGCGACCATCGTGGCCGCCTGGCGGCGCTGGCGCGCGACCAACCCCGACGATGATGCGGCGCTGGTGCTGGCGGGCGGGCGCGGCTGGCTCTTTGACGACAGGGAGTTCGCAGGGCTGGAAGGCGTTCATTTCCCTGGCTACATCGACGATGAAGACCGCGGCGCGCTCTACGCCGGCGCGCGCGCGCTGCTCTTTCCCTCGCTGCACGAAGGCTTCGGTTTCCCCGTGCTGGAGGCCATGCACTGCGGCACACCGGTCATCACCAGTGCGACCTCCAGCCTGCCGGAACTGGCCGGAGACGCCGCCCTGCTGGTCGAGCCGACGGACGTGAAGGGCATCGCGCGGCAGATGACGCGCCTGCAGAAAGACAGGGCCCTGCGCCAGCGCCTGGTCCGTTCCGGCCAGGCCCGGGCGGCCCGCTTCAGCTGGGAGCGGGCGGCGCGCGCGACGCTGCGCGCCCTGCAGGACGCGGCGGGCATGGCCTGATGCGCATTCTGGTGGTGCAACTGGCCGACGTGGGCGACCTGGTGCTGGCCACGCCGGCGCTGGCGGCCCTGCGCGCCGCCCGGCCCGACGCGCGGCTGACTCTCCTGACCAGCGCCCACGCCGCAGCGCTGGTGGAGGGCAGCGGCCTCGTGGACGCGGTCGTCACGCTCGAGCGCGCCAGCGGCAGCCACCCTTTCGGCTTTCTGCGACCGGACAATCTGCGGCGCATGCTGGCGCCCGGCCCGCAGGACCTCGTGATTTATTTGCACCACTTCACGCTGTGGCGCGGCACGTTCAAGTTCGCGCTCATCGCCCTGGCGGCGCGCGCGGGACGGCGCCTCGGCCTCGACAACGGCAATGGCTGGTTCCTCACGGAAAGAGTGCGGGATGAGGGCTTCGGCGCCAGGCATCAGGCGGAATACTGGCTGCAACTGGCGGCCCTGGCCGGCGCCGACCCGCGTCCGCGACCGGCGGCGGTGGCGCGCGGGGCCCTGCCGCAGCCCCTGCCGCCAGGCCGTTACATCGTCCTGCACGCCGGCGGCGGCGCGTCCAACCCGGCCCGCCGCTGGGCGCCGGCGCGATTCGCGCAGGTGGCGGAGCGTTTGCGCGAGGAAAGCGGCGCGCAACTGGTGCTGGTCGGCGGCCCTGACGACGACAACCAGGCCCTGCGCGCGGCCCTGCGCAGCGCGGTCATCGACCTGACCGGCCAGACGACCCTGCCCCAGCTGGCGCAGGTGCTCGCCGGGGCGGCGTTGTTCATCGGCGCAGAGAGCGGCGTGATGCACCTGGCAGCGGCCGCCGGCGCGCCGGTGCTGGCCATCATGGGCCCGGGCAACGCCTCCGCCTGGGGGCCCTGGACGCCTGGCGGCCGCAGCGTCGTGTTGCGCAGCGCGCCGGTCTGCAGCCCTTGCGGCTACGTCGGCCACAGCCTGGGCCTGCCCCGCGGCTGCGAGGCGCGCACCTGCATGCGCATGGTCACCGTGCCGCAGGTGCTGGAGGCGGCGCGCGCGCTGCTGCGCGGCGACTCGCCGGCGGCGGCGCGGGATGACCCCGGTGCGCCACCGCCAGGTCGCATCCACATACTCGGCCTGCCGGTGGACGGGCTGGGCAGGGCGCAATGGCTGGCGCTGGTCGACGCCTGGCTCTCGGCGCGGCCGCGGCGGGCGCGTCAGGTCTGCACCATGAACCCCGAATTCATGATGGCCGCGCGGGGCGACGCGAACTTTCGTCACATCCTGCAGCGGGCGGACCTCTGCGTGGCGGACGGCGCGGGACTGCTGTGGGCCGCGCGTCGCCAGGGAAGGACCCTGCCGGGTCGCATCACCGGCGCGGACGGCCTGCCCCTGCTGGCGCAGCGCGCCGCCTCGCGCGGCTGGCGCCTCTTCCTGCTGGGCGCGGCGCCGGGCGTGGCCGAGCGGGCGGCCCAGGCCCTGCAATCGCGCTTTCCCGGCCTGCAAATCGCCGGCGCCTTCAGCGGCAGCCCGGCGGCGGCCGAGGAAGACGACATCGTGGCGCGCGTCAACGCCAGCCAGGCGGACCTGCTCTTCGTGGCCTGGGGCGCGCCGCGGCAGGACAAGTGGATTGCGCGCAACCTGCCGCGCCTGCAGGTCGGCATGGCCATGGGCGTGGGGGGCGCCTTCGATTTCCTGGCCGGCGACGTGCGGCGCGCGCCGGCGTGGCTGCGGCGGCGCGGGCTGGAGTGGCTCTTCCGTCTGGCGCTGCAGCCCTGGCGCCTGCGCCGCATGCTGCGCCTGCCGCGCTTTGTGCTGGCCGTGCTCATGGAGCGGCGCGCGCGCGCGCAGGCTTGATTCATTCGCAATTTGTGCCAGACTCGAAGCATACGTGGACCAGGGGAGAATGCCATGATTACAGCCACTGACATGACGACCATGCTGGCCCAAAACCTGCGGGTCGTGGGAATGCAGACCGAAGGCCTGACGCATGCCGACAGCATGCTGCAGCTGCCCTTCCGCGGCAATTGCCTCAACTGGGTGCTGGGCCACATGCTGGTCAGCCGCGACTACATGCTGCGCATCGCCGGCGCGGAGACCCTTTGGGACGCCGACAAGTCCGCGCCCTACATGTTTGGCAGCGAGGCGATGACGGCGGATGCCGCTTCCGTGCCCATGGAGAGCATTCTGGCCGACCTGCAAAGCTCGCAGGAGCGCCTGGCGGAGGTCATGGCGTCGCTGGATGACGAGACCCTGGACGGGCCCTTCGACAATGAACGCGACGACACCCTGCGCAAGCGTCTGGCTTTCATGACCTGGCACGACAGCTACCATACGGGCCAGACCGAATACCTGCGGCAGTTGAGCGGCGTCAACGACAAGGTGATCTGAGCGGCGCAGTTCCTGGCCGCAGAAAAAGAGGGAGACGCCCGTGATTTCCTCCGCCGAAATGATCAACCTGCTGGCGCGCAACCTGCAGGTCATCGAGGTCCAGACGGAGGGCCTGACGCACGCGGACAGCATGTTGCAACTGCCTTTTCGCGGCAACTGTCTCAACTGGGTGCTGGGCCACATGCTGGTCTACCGCGACGCCGCCCTGAAACTGGCGGGCGCGGAGCCGCTCTGGGATCGGCAGCGCGCCAGACGCTACCTGTATGGCAGCGCGGCAATGCAGGCCGATGACGATGCCGTTCCGCTGGAGACCATCCTGGCCGACCTGCGGCGCTCGCAGGAGAGGCTGGCCGAGGTTTTGGCATCGCTCACTGAGGAACAACTCAACGCCGACAGCTGCGACCATGGCGATGATTTGCGTGAGTGCCTGCTCGAACTGGTCTGGCATGACGGCTATCACGCCGGCCAGACCGAATACCTGCGGCAGTTGGCCGGCGCCAACGACCAGGTGATGGTGATCTGATTGTCCCTGCAGGGATGGGTCTCTCGCCTGGCGGGTCGACGGGTGCTGGTCGTCGGCGACGTGCTGCTCGACGAGTACCTCAGCGGCCTCCCGACGCGCATGAGCCGCGAGGCGCCGGTGCCGGTGCTCGAGTTCGAGAGCCGGCGTCACATCCCTGGCGGCGCGGCCAACCCGGCGGTCACCATCGCGCGCCTCGGCAGCCAGGCGCTGCTGGCCGGCGTCACCGGCGATGACGACGCCGGGCAGCAATTGCGCGAGAGCCTGCAGGCGCAGGACATCGACTGTGCGGCGCTGATTCCCGAGGCCGGGCGCGCCACCACGCTCAAGCTGCGCATCATGGCGCAGATGGGTCTGCGCTATCCGCAGCAACTGGCGCGCATCGACACCCTCTCGCGGGCAGCCCTGGCGCAGGAAAGCGCAGACCGGTTGCTGGCCCAGGTGAAGGCGCTGGCCGACGCGGTGGATGCCCTGCTGGTCTCCGACTATGGCATCGGCCTGTTGACGCCGGACCTGGTGGAGGAGTTGCGCAGTGCGGGCATATCCCTGCTGGCGGTTGACGCCCAGGGCGAACTGGACAAGTACCATGACTTCGGCCTGGTCAAGTGCAATGCGGAGGAGGCTGCCGGCTGGCTGGGACGGCCCCTGGCGGGAGATGCAGAATTCGCCGCCGCCGCACGCGACCTGGGCCGGCAACTGCGCGTGACCGGCGCCATGGTCATCACCCGCGGGCCGCAGGGCGCCACCCTCGCTGCGGCGACGGGTGAGGTCGAGCATTGCCCGGCGCCGGTCGTCAGCGACGTCTACGACGTCACCGGCGCGGGCGACACGGCCATCGCCGTGATGACCCTGGCGCGGGCGGCCGGGGCAGACTGGCCGACGGCCGTCGCCCTGGCCAACGTCGCCAGCGGCCTGGTGGTGCAGCGCGTGGGGAATTACGCGCCCGACCCGGAGGAACTGCGCAAATCGCTGGGCGCCGCAGCCGGGGCCGACCGTCCCCCCCGGCACGCCGCCGCTCCTGGCGAAGCAAAATAAAGAGGCCGCCCCGCCAGGGAGCTGCCCGTACCGGAACGCCTGTCACGCTGCTAACCTGGCGGTGTCGCGAACCCGCTCGCAGCAGCTTCGTCACCGCGCCGGGCGGACGGTCGCTTTCAGAAGGACGGGAGTGCCCTAACTTTCGGACTCCAGCCGCTCCTCGCGACCCTCAAAGCGTCCCTCAAGCCGCGCCAGACGCTGGTTGCCTTCATCGACTTTCGTTTCGACGTCGTCGATTTTAGTCTCCAGGCGATCGATCCTCGTCTCCAGGCGCTGGATGTCGTGTTTGAGTTCATTGCGCGTCTCGACGATTTCACCCCTGAGTTCACCGCGCGTCTCGACGATTTCACCCCTGAGTTCACCGCGCGTCTCGGCGATTTCGCCCTTGAGTTCGTGGCGCAACCCGGCGATTTCGCCCCTGAGGTCGTCTCGTGTCCCGGCGCTTTCGCGTCTGAGGTCAGCAATTTCGCCCCTGAATTCGTTGCGAAACTCGTTGATTTCGCCCCTGAGTTCGTTGCGTAACTCGCCGATCTTTGCGTCCAGACGCCACACAACGCCGAATATCGCCAGTATCGCAATGACTACATCCAGCGACAGCGTCGTGTCCAGGGTCATCGGATTCGCCTGCTTGCCCGTAGGCCTAGTCTAACGCGGTATTGGCCGTTGGCAAGCGTCGGCAACCGGGCGGGAGCGGTTAACGTTGAGACCGGGCGCGTCGGAATCAGGCCCGTCGCTCAGCGGATACTGACGTGGCGACGCTGCCAGTGGTTGGTCATGTAGCCCTTGAAGTTCCAGATTTCCTCGACCGTGGGCGGCTGGGTGTTGCCCGCCTGATCGCGCGCGCGCGCGACCAGTTCGTAATCGCCGGGAGCCAGGTCCACTTCCGCTTCCCAGAAGCGCCAGCTCCAGCGGCCCGCTCCGGAGAGACCGGCCTCCTGCCAGCTTTCCCCGCCATCCAGCGAGAGTTCGACCCTGGCAAGCGGCTGACTGGCGATGGCGATTCCGCGCAGCAGATGCGGCCCGGCCGTTAATTCTGCGTCCTCCTCCGGCGTGATGAAGACCGAGTTGACAACCAGATCACCGAGCGGTTGGCCCTCGCCAGGGTTGGTCATGTCGCTTGCCACGTCGGGCGGGAAGACCTTGTAGGCGCGCTGCTGGTAATAATTGTCGGACTCCCCGGCCTGCAGCGTGAGGCGGCCCAGCCACTTGACGCTGCGGGCGCCGATGTAGCCGGGCACCACCAGACGCAGCGGCCAGCCGTGCGCGGCCGGCAGCGGCGCGCCGTTCAGTTCGTCGGCCAGCAGAATTTCTTCGCCGAGCGCCTTGTAGAGGGGGATCGAGCCGCCGAAACCGAAGGTCACTCTGCCCTCCCTGATCTCGTCAAGGCCCAGCGCCGCCAGGTGTTGCGCTTCCGCCTGGACGCCGGCCGCCTGCAGCACGTCGCGCAGGCGCACGCCGCCCCAGCGCCCGTTGCCGATGGCATCGCTGCACCACAGGATCGCGCCGAAGGCATTGTCCTCGTTGAGCATCTCCTGGCGGCGGAAACCGGCGCATTGCAGGGTGGCCTCCTGCTCGTGGCGCGGAAAGTCGCGCTGCAGGTCCGCCAGGCTCAGGGACAGCGGGCGCTCCACCAGCCCGTCGACCTCGAGGCGCCAGCTGTCGGCGTCCGGCCTGGGCACCGGCGCGTGGTTGCGCAGGTAGAAGATGTCCGCCGGCGTCTCCTGCGCCGCGCGCAGCGGCTCGAGCGGCGAGCCCGCGTTCAGGGGGCTGGCGCGATAGACCGTCATCTCCTCATGCTTGCCCAGTTCGCGCAGGAGCGCCAGCAGTTCCTCGCCCTTCTCCATTTGCGCGAGCGTGGCCGGCAGGCCGGGCAGTTGAACAAGCGCCGCCAGCGCGGCGACCTGCTTCAAAAAGTCGCGTCGATTCATGGCGGCCATGGCTACCCCCTCTGTCTGCTGCGTTTGATTTTAGCCTGGAAAGCCGGGATGAGTCGCCGGGCGACATGGTATGTCGCCCGTACATCATTCACGGCAGGGGCGAATGACTGGATCGCCCGCCCTGTCAGAGCTGGACGTAGCTGTTCTCGGCCAGAATCAGCCGATGGGCGGCGGGCACGTGCTCGGCCGAGGTGACCTGCGAATTGTCCGCCAGCAGGCTGGAATCGATGCGGCCCGGCATGTTGCGGATGACGCAGTCCTTCATGACGATGCTGTCCTCGATTTCGCTGCCCTCGACCACCACGTTGTTGCCGATTGCCGTGTAGGGGCCGACGTAGCTGTTGCGAATGCAGACCTTGTCGCCGATGATGACCGGCCCGCGAACCACGCTGTTGATGATCTGGCTGTCACGGCCGATCAGTACGCGGTGCGAGACCTCGGAGTGGCCGCAGACCTGGTCGCGGTTGGTCGGCGGCGGCGTGTAGGGCAGTTCGCCCAGCAGCACCTGGTTGGCGAGGATGATGGACTCGGGCTTGCCGGCGTCGATCCACCAGCCCTGCAGGATATAGGGCTGCACCTGTTTGCCCTGGTTGATGAGCCACCCGATGGCGTCGGTGATCTCCAGCTCGTTGCGCCAGGAAGGCTGAATGTTGTTGATGGCCTCGTAGATCGAGGGTCGGAAGAGATAGACGCCGGAGATGGCGAGGTTGGAAACCGGGTTTTGCGGCTTTTCCACCACGCGCCGGATGCGACCGCAATCGCTGTCAAGTTCGGCAATGCCGAAGCGTTCCGGGTCCGGCACCTCGGTCAATGCGACGGCGGCCTCGGCCCCGGAGTCGGGGAAACCGGCCAGCAGGTCCGCGAGGCGATCCTTGAAGACGTTGTCGCCGAGGAACATGCAGAAGGGCTCGTCGCCGGTGAAGGGCTGCGCCAGGCTGGCGGCATGGGCCAGACCCCGTTGCACCTCCTGCACGATGTATTCCAGGCGCACGCCCAGCCGGCGGCCATCGCCCAGTTGCTTCGGAATGGGTGAGTCCAGACTGTTGACGACGATGCCGATGTCGGCCAGGCCGGCCTCGCGCAGCAGGTCGATGGCGTATTCGATGAGGGCCTTGTTGGCGACCGGCACCAGCGGCTTGGGCATGGTGAGGGTGACCGGCCGCAGGCGGGTCCCCTGACCCGCCGCGAGGATGACCGCCTTCATGCGTCAGCGCCTCCCGCGATGATGAACAATGGGCCCGCATGGTACATGGGAACCATGCGGCCTGCAATCAGGTGGCGCGCGTTGCAACGCGAATCGGGCTCGGTCAGTCTTGTGTCCGGGGGATGGTGAAGCGGCCGGTCAGGCCTTCTGGTCCCGCTTCTCTTTCTTGAGGAACAGCGGCGGCCAGGGCTGGCTCACCCTTTCGCCCGGCACGAAGGGGCCGGACTGGGAGTATTTTCTGTCAATGACAGTCACTCTCGAAACGGGTTCTCCAGTGAGTCTGAACTTTCCTGTCTGGGCAAATTCTCGCACGTCAAGACTGTTGTCCCTTCTATCAGGCCCACTCATTTGTGTCCTCCGGGATCCTGAACTCCGGCTTACTCACCCACTGAAACCTGGCTTCCTGAGCTTCTTCTGATATTACAGCGATTTGAAGCTGTCCACCACACAAAGTTGAACCGCTTTCAAAGGATGTGAAACCTATGGTAGTTCGCAATATGTAAACTGCAAAGTTGATCGCATCTTGCAATGGCATTAGATCAATCATCACATTTGCTGCGAATGGATTACTTTGCGCCACTTTAAGCAGGAGTTCTCGATCAACTCCTTCATTTTCCAACAGTTGAAACAATTGAGGGTCAAAACCATTGTACAGTCGGGCAAAGGGGATCGGAACTCCCCGCCAGTTGGCACCAAACCCATCAATTGCCCGCGTTGGATGAGGAACTGAAGATTCAGGAAGCACTACTTCCCATTCTTCAGGCGTTGCAGAACCTCTGGAATACCCTGCAACATACAACCCAAGCGTAGGTTTTTCGTTAAGAGCTTTAGTAACATTTTCATAAATGGGCGAAATGTGATTTGCAAGTCCAGTAGCAATCCCTCTGACAGAGTCGTTTTTGTTCATGCGACTATATTCAAGAATGTGACTGTATACAGTCCTTGAACCCAAATTTCCCAATCCGTAGGTAAATGCCCCGACAGGAAACCCTCCGATCTGTGCAAGCTTACGTGCATTGCTGTAGGACTTTTCTATGACTTGTTGAACGTCCTGACTGGATCGGACAACAGTCGACATGCTATCCGTTCCTAACACAATCCCATCATGAGTCTTCACACTTACACAAATCGTCATTTGAGAGGTTCACCTTTGTTACGAAGACAAAAACGAAGTCGGTGCCTCAATCCCGCGCGCGGCGCAGGGTGGCCGCGGCCAGGTCTTCGATCCCCTGACGCAGCAGGGGCTTGCCGCGCGTGGCCTGCGGCCCCTGCTGCGCCAGATGCCAGATGTCGGCCGCAATCTCGAAGACGGCGTTGGGGCGGGCCTGGGCGCGCGCCCGCTCCGACCTGCGCTGCAGGCCCTCCGGCCCCTCCGCCAGCCAGGCGAGCAATGTGTCGCCGATCTCGCGCGGGTCGGGCGTGAAGACGCCGACGCCATGCTCGATAACCCAGTCGACGTTGCCGCTCTCCTGGCCCGGGATGGCGTCGTAAAGGATGAGCGGGACGCCGGCGATGCAGGCCTCGCTGATGGTGGCCGGGCCCGCCTTGGTGACGATGATGTCGGTCGCCGCCAGCACCACCGGCATGTCGCGACGGAAGCCGTAGATGCGGGTCGGCTGGTTCCAGACGACCGACTGCAGACGCTGGCGCAGCGTGGCGTTGCGGCCGGTGATGATCAGCAACTGGCACTGTGGCCGCCGCTCGTTGATGGCCAGCGCCGTGCGGTAGACCGGGCCCATGCCGTCCACGCCGCCCACCAGCAACACGACCGGACGATGCGGATCGAGCTCCAGCCGCTCCCGCGCGCTGGCCCGGTCGGTCAGGCCGTCGATGAAGTTCGGATGCACCGGCAGGCCCGTGAGCCGCAACTGTCCCTGCGTCATGCCGTTTTCCAGGCCACGCGCAAAGGCCGCCGCCGTGGGCACGAGCGTGCGTTCGGCGCGTCGCTCGTACCACATGTGGTGGGTGGAGACGAGGTCCGTCACGACCACCACAAAGGAGGCGCGGCCCGGCAGGCTCTGCATGGCCTTCATGGTGGGGCGCGCCAGGGCCGAGTGCACGCAGACGATGACGTCTGCGGGGTGTTCCCGCAGCAGGCGCTTGAGGCCCAGTTCAAGGGTGTGAAAGATGGTGGTAGAGAGGATGCGGGCGCGCTGGCGCGTGTTGGAGAGCTTGTAGCCGGCGCCCCAGGACTGCTTGCTGTTGTTCACCCACCAGGGGTAGATCTCCGGCAGGTACTTGAAGGGCGCCGGCGAGTAATCGCGAAAGACGTCCACCAGTTCGACGGCGACGGCTTCCTGCCCCGGCTGGCGATAAAGGGCCTCGCGGATGGCCTCGGCCGCGGCGCGGTGCCCGCCGCCGGTATCGGACATCAGGATCAGAATGCGTCTCTTTTTGTCCGTCTGGAGCAACATTCCCCGTGTTTCCGCGCGTTCGTTTCCGGGGCCGGGGTCACAGCGGCCCAGGCAGGAGTCGTTTCGCGCGTTTGCCGAATTCCCTGCGCGTCAGCAACACCCTGCGCCGGCAACCGCTGCAACGCAGACCAATGTCCGCCCCGATGCGGTAGACGACCCAGATGTCGCTGCCACAGGGATGTGGCTTGCGAAGTTGCACGCGGTCGTCAACCTGAACCTCCTGCACGTCGGCCATGGCTGCCTCCGCCCGCCAAAAAAGTATAGCGCAGTCATGCCGGACTGCACAGGGACCATGCTATACTGCCGGGATCGGCCAACCTGAAGCGGGGAGCATCCCGTGCTGTTGCTCGGCAACCTTTCGCTGGAAGGGATTCTGGGCGCCATCGTGGCCGTCGGCCTCGGCATGACGGTACACGAATTCGCCCACAACTACATCGCGCACCGGATGGGCGACCCCGTGCCGGCGCAACAGGGTCGTCTCACGCTGAACCCGCTGGTGCACATCAACTGGCTGGGCTGGCTGATGTTCGCGCTGCTTGGCTTCGGCATCCTCGGCTCCGCCCCGATCTCGCCGCAGCGCATGCGCAACCCGCGCTACGGCTTTCTGGCGGCGGTGGCCGCCGGCCCCCTCGCCAACCTGCTGCTGGCCCTGCTCTTCGCCCTGATTTACCAGATGATGGAGCCCCTGCTGCGCTCGGGCGCCTTGCCGCTGACGCTGGTGCGGCCGGTGGCCACCATGATCTGGACCGTCGTCTTCATCAACGTGCTGCTCTGCCTGTTCAACCTGCTGCCGCTCTTTCCGCTGGATGGCTGGCACGTGGTCTACGCCCTGCTGCCCGCGCAACAGGCCTGGACCTGGGGCAGCGCGCAATGGCGCCAGTACAGCCAGTACGCCTTTTTCGCCCTGATCCTGCTCAGTTTCAGCGGCATCTTCAATCTTTTCGGCATGTTGGTCAGCGGGCCGGCCTTCCGCTTTACGCGCCTGCTGCTGGGTTGAGGTGGGCGCCGGGCGTCGCCTGCGCCAGGGGCTGAACGCCCTGCTGGCCTTCGCGCAGCCGGTCGACCAGGCGCTGGCGGAGCGGCACCTTACGCCGGAATTGCAGCAGTGCTTCAACCGCCTGCGGCGCAGCGAACAATTGCACAGCCTGCGCGTACTGCGCGCGCTGCAGGCCGAAGGCGCGCCAGGGCCGGACCTGGCGGTGGCCGCCCTGCTGCACGACCTGGGCAAGACGCGCTGGCCCTTCCCCCTGTGGCAACGTGTCCTGGTGGTGATCGTGCCGGCGCTGGCGCCGGCCCTCGCGCGGCGGCTGGCCCGGGGCCGCGAAAGCGACCTGCTCGCGCGGCCCTTTCTGCTACACGAACAGCACCCCGCCTGGGGGGCGCGGATGGCGCGCGCGGCGGGCGCCAGCGAGCGCGCCGCATGGCTGATCGGGAACCACGCCGGGGCGGCTGGCGACGACGACGAGCTGGCCCGTCTGCGCGCGGCGGACGAGCGCAGTTGACGCAGACGCAGCCAGCCAGTCGCTATAATGGAAGGCAGCAGGCAGGAGGGTGCCCATGGCCAAAACCATCACCGTGACGATCATCGGTCTGGACCGCACGGGCAGTTCGGTCGCGCTGGCGCTGCGGCGCTGCAACCGCAACAGGCGCGCGCCGCAACACTTTGAGGTCCGTGGCGCCGACCCGCGCCCGGGCATTCTGGAAACGGCAAAAAGCGCCGGCATCTGCGACAAAATCGAGCGCAACCTGGCCAGCGCCGCGCGCGACCGCGATATCGTCGTGCTGGCTCTGCCACTGCCGGAGCAGGGTCAGGCCTGGCAGGCCCTGGCGGGCAACCTGCAAGCGGGCGCGGTCGTGCTCGACATGGCGCAACTGAAGGCGCCGGCCTCGCGACTGGCGCAGGAACACCTGCCCGAAGACGCGCACCTGGTGCAGGCGACGCCGGTCGTCAACGCCCGTTACCTCTTTGATGGCGTCGACGATGCCGACCACGCCGCGGAAGACCTCTTCGATGACGGCAACATGCTGCTGATGCCGGCGACCGACTGCTCGCGCGCGGCCGTGGAACTGGCCAGCGACTTCAGCACCCTGCTGGGCGCGACGCCGCACTTCATGGACGCTCTGGAGCATGACACCCTCAGCGCTGCCACGGTCGATCTGCCCGCGCTGCTGGGTGTGGCCAGTTTCCACTGCCTGTCGCACAGCCCGGGCTGGAACGACCTGCAACGCCTGACCAACCCGCCCTTCGGTCGCCTGACGCACCAGCTCTTCGACCGGCATCCGGATGACCTGCGCGACCAGTGGCTGCACAACCGCGAAGCCCTGCTGCGCTGGCTCGACGACCTGCTGGTCACCCTGCAGCAGGCCCGCGGGGCGCTGGCCGACGGAGACCGCGATGCCCTGGAAGCCCTCCTGACCGGCGCTGAAGAGGAATACAGCGCCTGGATCAACCGTCGCAGCAACAACCGCTGGGACGCCGACGAACGCAAGTCCGACCTGCCCTCACCCTCCAGCATGCTGATGTCCGGTTTGATGGGCGACTTTCTCTCGCGCCGCATGCGGGGCAACGACAACGGGGACGATCGCTGACTCTCACCGAACGTTAAGCGGACATTTACACCCTTCCTAAAGTCGCTGCGTAAAAACGATACGAAGTGCTTACAGGAGGGACAGACATGCGCATTATTCCTGCCTTTTTGGTCCTGACGCTGCTCCTGGGCGGCGCAGTACTGGCCCAGGAAACGGGCGAACGCCCCTTCCTCGGCATCGCCTTTTCCGTGGAGGACGACGGCGCCCTCGTGCGCGAGGTGCAGGCGGAGTCGCCAGCGGAGGACGCCGGGCTGCTGGTGAATGACCTCATCACCGGGGTCAACGGCGCCGAGGTGGCGCCGGAGGAACTGGCGGCAAGCATCCAGGCGCTGGCCATCGGCGAGCAAATCTCCCTGACGGTCCTGCGTGACGGGGAAGAGCTGGAACTGGAGGTCACGCTGGGGAGCGCGACGACGCCGGTCCTCCGCTGGCAGGCCTTCCGCGACAGCGCTTTCCTGGGCGTCAGCCTGGTGAGCGACGAGGCGGGTGTGCTGGTGCAGGACGTGCTGCCGGAATCGCCGGCGGCCCAGGCCGGGCTGCAGGCAGGTGACCTGTTGCGCAGCATCGACGACGACAGCATCGACACGCCCCTGCAGGCCGCTGAACTGATCCGCGCGCTGGGGCCAGGCGCAGAAATTGCCCTGGGCGTCGAACGCGATGGCGAGCTGCTGACACTCGAAGCCACCACGGGCGGCCGCGAGCGCATGATGCCCCGCGAGGGCATGCCGGCCCTGCCGGAAGACTTCGACTTCCGCATGGAAGCCGGTCAGCCCCTGCTGGGCGTGGAATACGTGGACCTCAACGCCGACGTCGCCGCGGAGCGCGAACTGACGCAACAGGAGGGCGCCCTGATCCTGCGTGTGCTGCCGGAATCGCCGGCGGAGGACGCCGGCCTGCTGGCGGAGGACATCGTCGTGGCGGTGGAGGGCGACCCGGTCGATGCCCGCCGAACCCTGCGTGAGCGGCTGCTGGCCTATGACCCGGGCGAGACCCTGCAACTGGAATTGCTGCGGGCCGGCGAGAGCATGGAACTCGACGTGACTCTCGGCGCGGGCAGCGCCATGCTGCCCTTCGGCTTTCGCGGGCGCGTGCTGCCCCATGGCGGCATGATGGACCTGGAAGCCCTGCAGGAACGCCTTGGCGAGGACGTTGACGTCGAGGCGCTGATGGAAGCCATGATGGAACACTTCCACCCCGACTTCGACATGGAAGCCTGGCTGGAGCAGTTCGGCCAGCAACTGCCGGAGGAGGCGCTGGCGCCCGCGCCCGACGTCTAGGCCAGCCCAAACCCTGGCCGCCGCATTTCGTGTATACTGCGCGCGCGGCGGTCAGGGAATGACAACGTGAAACATCGCGAAGAGTTGCTGGAAAAACTCCAGGCCCGCAACGCCCGCATCGGCATTGTGGGCCTGGGCTATGTCGGGCTGCCGCTGGCGCTTGAATTCGCCCGCGCCGGCTTTCGCGTCACCGGCCTGGACCTGGACGCGGACAAGGTGGCCCAACTCAATGACGGCCGCAGCTACATCCCGGGCGTCGCCGATGAAACGGTCGCGCCGCTGGTCGCGGCTGGCCGCCTCTGCGCCACCGACGACTACCGGGAGCTGTCCGCGGCCGACGCCATCAGCATCTGCGTGCCCACCCCCTTGCGCAAGACGCGCGACCCCGACATGTCCTACATCCTGCACGCCCTGGAAGCGCTCGTCGGGGTCTGCCGCGCCGGCCAGCTGATCGTGCTGGAGAGCACCACCTGGCCCGGCACCACCAGCGAGATTGTCCTGCCGCGCCTGCAGGAAAGTGGACTCGTGGCCGGCGAGAGCATCTTCGTGGCCTTCTCACCCGAGCGCATCGACCCCGCCAACGCGGAGTATGGCGTGCGCAACACGCCGCGCATTGTCGGCGGCATCACGGCGGCCTGCACGGAAGTCGCCGTGGCGCTCTACTCCACAGCCGTCGACCAGGTCCTGCCGGTCAGTTCGCCCACCGTGGCCGAGATGACCAAGCTGCTGGAAAACACCTTCCGCGCCGTCAACATCGGTCTCGTCAACGAGATGGCGCTGATGTGCAACCGTCTCAACATCGACGTGTGGGAGGTGATCGAGGCGGCGGCCAGCAAGCCCTTCGGCTTCATGCCCTTCTTCCCCGGGCCGGGCCTGGGCGGCCATTGCATCCCGGTCGACCCCCATTACCTCAGCTGGAAGCTGAAGACCCTCAACTACAACGCCCGCTTCATCGAGGTGGCCAGCGAAATCAACACCGCCATGCCGCTGCACGTCGCGCAACGCATCAGCGACGCGCTCAACGACGAGGGCAAGGCCGTGCGCGGCGCGCGCGTCCTCGTGCTTGGCGTGGCCTTCAAGCGCGACGTGGATGACGTGCGCGAAAGCCCCGCGCTGGACGTGCTGGCCCTGCTCATGGAGAAGGGCGCCGCCGTCCGCTACCACGACCCGCAGGTGCCGCAGCTGCGCCTGCCGGACGGACAGTGTCTGCACAGCCAGCACCTGGATGCGACAGAACTGGCTGCGGCGGATTGTGTGGTCGTCATCACCGACCACAGCGCCATCGACTGGCAACAGGTGGCCGACCACAGCGCGCTGGTGGTGGACACGCGCCACGTGGTCGTGCCCCTGCCCGGTGCGGCGCGTGTGTTGTCGCTTTAGGGACTGGTCGGGTCGCCCGCGACCCTGCGGCGTCCGGCCCTGGCGGGGACCATGAGCAGGGGAAATGACTACAGCATCCGCTATCCGCGCCGGGTGCTGCTGCGCCGCGCGCTGCGCCCCCTGGGGCGGCTCGCCCTCCGCTTGCTGACGCGCACCCGGGTCCACGGGCGCGCCAACCTGCCGGATCGCGGCCCGCTGATCCTGGTGGGCAACCACGTGGCGCTGATGGAAGTCGTGCTGATGGTGCTGCTGGCGCCCTGGGAAATCGAGGTCATCGGCACCGGCGACATCCCCATGGACCCGCGCTACGCCTGGATCGTCAGGCTCTGGGGTTTCCTGCCGGTGGACCGCGGCAACGCCCGGCGTCATGAAATGCAGTTGCCGCTGGACGTTCTGCGCCAGAACGGCGTGGTCGGCATTTTCCCGGAAGGCGGCATCTGGTCGCCGGTGCTGAAGCGCGCCCACACCGGCGTGGCCTGGCTGAGCTATCACAGTGGCGCGCCGGTGCTGCCGATCGGCTTCGGCGGGATGGAAGGCGCGCTGGGCGCCGTGCTCGCGCTGAAACGGCCACGGCTGACCATGAACATCGGTCAGGCGCTGCCGCCCGTGCGCGCAGACCTGCCCGGATTATCGCGCAAGCAGGCCCTGGGCGCGGCCGCAACCCGTATCATGGACCGGATCGCGGCCCTCATCCCGGAAACGGAGCGCCGCGCCAGCCAGCGCATAGAGGACGAGCACTTCGATTGCATACTGGAGCTGGGCGCCGACGGGCACTCCTTGCAGGCCGCCGACCTGCAACACGCCGCCGGGACGGGTCGTTTTTTTCATACGCCCGTGCTGCTGGACGTGATGGCGCGCAACATGCGCCTGCCGGTCCAGCCCCTGTTACAGGTCGGCCGGCCCCAGGCGACGGCAGAATTGCGGGGGGCCCTGGAGCACGCCCTCGCCTTTCTCGACGATCACCCGCACTTCCTGTCCTATCGCTTCGGCTATGCCGCTGCGGCGGAGATGGACGCCGGCCTGCGTCAGCTGCAACTGCGGCTCAGCCAGGCCGCCCGACACGAGCGCCTGGCGCGACTGCGACCCCTGCGGCGTTACCGCCTGGCCGGGAGCGACGGGTGGCGTGTAGAGGAGCCGGGAGACCGGCACCGGCTGTAGCGCTTTCAGGCACCGGAGGCCGGCGGCAGCCAGCCGAAGGGGACGTCTTCCTCATCGTGCTCCGATTCCGATTCCGGAAGCGCGGGCGGCGCGTAATGCCGGGCTTCGCGGTTGCTGTTGCGACGGCGCAGATCCCGGCGCCAGTACAGTTGCTGGCCGGGTTTCGGGTGCAGGGCGATGCGCGCCACCCCCCGCGCGAAGATGTCGAATTGCAGCGGCGCGCTGCGGCCGAAACCGAGCCAGGAAGTCGGCGGCACACTGCCGAGCAGGGTCATCAGCCAGAAGACAGGTT